>JBHPHB010000001.1:0-68038 GCA_042569985.1 Spirochaetota bacterium
TTTTTAAAAACTTCGTTTTTACTCTTCAAGTATTCTGGATATTGAGGATTTAATCCCCAACCTAATATATGGCTATTAAACATTTCACCAAACATAATTATATTGGGTGACCTGCCCGGGTAAAAATAGTCCAATCTTAAAGTTAGATTTGGACGATATTTACAGGAGGGCAAAATGCCAAAAAGAAACTACAAACCAGAAGAAATTATTCAACATTTACGAACTATTGAAATAGAGAGGTCAAAGGGGGCAACACAAGAAGAAGCTGCCAGAAAAGTTGGCATTTCTTATCAAACTCTCATCAGATGGCAAAAAGAATATGGAAGTTTAAAGTTGGATCAGATAAAACGCCTAAAAGAACTCGAGAAAGAGAACGCAAGATTAAAGCGCATTGTTGCTGATCAGGCTATTGACCTTTCAATTTTAAAAGAAGTATCAAGGGGAAACTTCTAAGCCCGGCGAGACGCAGAAAAGCTGTTCTGCACATTATGAGAAAGCTACACTTCTCTGAAAGAAGAGTTTGCCGGGCGATTAACCAGGTTAGATCAACTCAAAGATATAAACCTTCATCTAACCCTTTTAAGGAAAATCTACGGGAGAGGGTTATTGCTCTTGCAAAAGAATATGGCAGATATGGATATAGAACTATAACATCAATGCTTAAAATGGAAGGATGGAACGTAGGTAAGGACAGAGTTTATACTATATGGCGTGAAGAAGGGCTTAAAGTGCCCGCGAAACAACCTAAACGGGGTCGTCTATGGCTTAATGATGGTTCGTGTATAAGGAAAAGAGCTGAATGCAAAAATCATGTATGGTCATATAATTTTATATTTGATCGTACGCACGATGGAAGGACTATAAAGATCCTTAACATTATTGATGAATATACAAGAGAGTGTCTGGCTACTTATACAGCACGACGAATCCGTTCGCAGGATGTTATCCTTGTTCTGGCAGATCTTTTTCTAAAACATGGCATTCCCAAATACATTCGATCTGACAATGTTCCTGAATTTATTTCTGAAAGATTAAGGAACTGGTTTGCTACCCTGGAAGTCCATCCATTATTTATTGAACCCGGGTCTCCATGGGAAAATGGTTACATTGAATCTTTTAATGGTAAAATGAGAGATCAATTTTTAAATGGAGAAATATTTTATTCTTTGAAGGAAGCACAAGTTTTAATTGAAAGATGGAGGCGTCATTATAATAATGTCAGACCACATAGCAGCCTGGGGGGTGTACCGCCAGTACCGGAAACTGTGTGCTTAAGACATTAAAATATAACAATGATAGTGGTACAAAAATTCCCGGCTGGTCAGACGTATTTTTTATTTCTCCCGTCACTTCGACATTTAGACAGGCTCAATGCAAGCAGATACAGTTACCGGCCTGGAACAAAATTATACCATATTTCCTGGATTTAGCAATGCAATTGTATTTGACATTGTTTTATATTAATATAAACTTTATCACAATAAAAAACACATGGAGAAATAGAATGATTAAACTAAGAAAAAATTTTATTCTAATCCTCATTATAATACTATTTTCTGCAACAGTATTCGGGGAAGAGGATAAAGCTAAAAAAGTTGAAATTCCTAAGAAAACAACCACAACAGACACGGTTGTTTTCTTTCCCTTTTATAATTATACCGGCTCGGGCTTGAAGTACCTCTCATCGTATATTCCCGAATTGATGAAGAAAAACCTTGAGATCGACGGGGCAATTAAGGTCCTTGATGCCAATGATGTGAAGAGTGAAATGGATAAGAGAAAGTTAACTGCCAAAGATCTCTATGACAGCTCAAAGGCCCTGAAATTTTTATCTGATATTGATGCAAACATTGGTGTTTCCGGCAGGTATATTATCCAGGGTAAGAATATTGTTATCGATTTCTTTGCGGTAAACAGCAGGAACAAGGTAAAAACAGGCGGAAGCACATTTGAGGGAATAATAGATGACAGGTTTCTCACAACACTTGAAAGATTCGCAGTATCAAGGTGCGATTGGCTCATAACCTTTGTTCTTGGAGATATGCTTACAAAGTATGAAGCAAGAAAAAAGAATGTTTTCCGGGATGTTGTCAATAGAGTAAGGGATTCAAAAGCCGGCGTAATAATAAAAAACAGGTGGATCCTTTCCCTTTTAATTTTGGTTTTATTTTATGTACTGTCAAAATTGACTGGCCTGTTTTTTGAAAAGGTATTGAAAAGGCTTACCCTGAAAACAGAAACAGATGTAGATGAGCAGATCATTGATAAATCAAAAAAACCGATAAGGCAGATAGTTATCTTTATTGGTATTAAAATTGCCCTTATTACGCTTGGCCTAAAAACTACCTTTGGAATATTCCTGGATAACCTTACTGTTGGGATTATAGTTGCCATTATTGTATATATTTTAATAAGCGCATCTGATATTATCATCCATTCATGGGGGAAAAAGCTTGCACGTAAAATTGATTCCAGGATTGACGATGACCTTGTTCCCCTGTTTGTGAAGGTGGTAAAAATAGTATTAATATCTATTGGTGCTTTAATGATACTATCCAGGTTTAATATTGATATTGCACCCCTAATTGCTTCTCTGGGTATTGCCGGTTTCGCCATTGGTTTTGCCGTAAAGGATTCACTGGCAAATATTATCGGGGGGGTAGTACTTATCCTTGATAAAGCATTTGCCGTTGGAGACAAGGTAACCATTGACGGGGATGTTGGTGTTATTAAGGAGATTGGCCTGCGCAATACAAAGATAGCAACATATGATAATGAAATAATTGTTATTCCCAATGGCGAGTTAATGAACAAGAAGTTTAAGAATTCAGTTCTTCCGGATCCAAAGATAAGGGTTATAGTTGAGTTTGGCGTAGCATATGGAACTGACGTTGATAAGGTGGAAAAAGTAATCATTGATGATCTAAAAACAATGGTAGATATTTGTGAAGATCCGTCACCGGCAGTTGTTTTTGTAAAAATGGATGATTTCTCCTTAAATTTTCAGGCAAAAATATGGGTTCCCGATTATATTAATCAGTATAATAAATGGGTAGAGGTTACAAAGCGGGTATATAATACTTTAAACAGGGAGGGGATATCAATTCCCTATCCAACCCATACTGTTCATATTGAAAAAGATGGCTGAGTAAGTAGTATGTTCAAAAAAGGTACTATATTCGCCGGGTGATTACCGGCATTTCGATACGATCCCGGTTATTGAGTGATTGCGTAGCAATCGTATCGAAATACCGGGATCACAGTTCGACCCTGCTCAGTGCAGGCTCAATGACGGGCATTTTATCGAAGCGAAAAATATTAAAAAAAACACAAAAAAATTAGAACTTTTTTCCATCCACTTTTGTCTATTCACCAAATCCTAAAGTTACAATGGGAACATGAATGCGTGTAAGGTTTTTACACATGTTCAAAAAAAAATAAACTTAATAAGGAGAGGTGAAATGATGAAAGGAAAAGTTAATTATAAATATCTTTTTGTTGCTCCCGTTACGGCAATTTCATTCGTTTTAATTATGTATTTTTTTGGGTGTGGAGGAAAAGATAAAATTACCATGCCCTATAAGACAAAACATGTAACCCATAACAGGTTGAACGCAAAAAAGATGGACCATTATGCCATGGAGATGAGTAGATCTCCGGGTATTTCAGGTAAGGGGTATGTCGGTTCGGGTGTTGTCAATGACGTCGCCAGGATCAGGTTTAATACTGAAGAGTATAACAGGATTTACGAAAATGAATTTAAAAAGGTAACACAAAATCCATTATCCACATTTTCAATTGATGTAGATACGGCTTCATATTCAAATGTAAGGCGTTTCATTCGTTATAACCAGGTTCCCCCGAAGGATTCAGTGAGGATAGAGGAGATGGTTAATTACTTTAAGTATGATTATCCAAAACCTCAGGGAAAGCATCCTTTTAGTATCACAACAGAAATATCAACATGTCCATGGAATAATGATAACAGGCTGGTTCATATTGGATTGCAGGGCAAAACACTGGATTATAAAAATCTTAAGCCCAGTAACCTTGTATTCCTAATTGACTCTTCCGGATCTATGGGCTCTTCCAATAAGCTGCCCCTTTTGAAAAAGTCTTTAAAGATGCTGGTAAAAAAATTATCACCCCGGGACAGAATCGCAATAGTTGCCTATGCAGGGTCTGCGGGACTTGTACTTCCTTCAACATCTGCCGGGGACAGTGAAAGAATTTTCGATGCTCTGGACAGGTTAAATTCCGGAGGATCAACAGCCGGAGGCGCCGGTATTAAGCTCGCATACAAGGTAGCAAAAAAACACCTCATTGCGGATGGTAATAACAGGGTTATACTCTGTACCGACGGCGATTTTAATGTGGGTGCATCGTCAACGGGGCATCTTGTAAGGTTGATTGAGGAAAAAAGAAAGGATAATATTTTTCTTACAATTTGCGGATTTGGCATGGGTAACTATAAGGACGGAAGGATGGAGCAGATTAGCAATGCCGGAAACGGAAATTATTTCTATATAGATAATATAAGGGAAGCGGAAAAGGTATTTGTTAAGGAAATGCGCGCAAACATGTTTACCATCGCAAAGGATGTTAAAATTCAAATCGAATTTAATCCGGCAAAAGTTAAGGCCTATCGACTGGTGGGTTACGAAAACAGGGTAATGAAGAATGAGGATTTTAACAATGATAAAAAGGATGCCGGAGAGCTTGGCGCGGGGCACACTGTAACTGCCCTTTATGAAATCGTACCAACAGGATCAAAACAGAAGGTAAATGGAACAGATAAGCTTAAGTACCAGGATGTTGTCAAAACAGATGCATCGTCAAGTAATGAGATTATTACTGTTAAATTCAGGTATAAGCATCCAAAAGGGGGAAAGAGTAAGCTCATAGTAAAACCTGTTATTGATGAGAATAAGGTCCTGGGAAAGACATCATCCAATTACCGCTTCTCAGCAGCAGTGGCAGGTTTTGGGATGATTTTGAGGGATTCCAGGTTTAAAAACGGGCTTACTTTTAATAAGGTTTTAGCCCTTGCAAAAGGTTCAAAAAGTAAAGATGAAAATGGTTACAGGGCCGAATTCATCAGGCTGGTTGAAACCTGTTCTTTACTTAAGAAGTAATGTTTTACCGGGAATATCACCAAAGGCGATATGATATCATATCGCCTTTTTTTATCTATTTAAAGGCTCAAAACCCATCAGGAGTTATTGGGTTGACTGAAAAATATAGTATAAATAAAATAGTTCTTGAAAATCTTCTATAAATTCATAATATATATTTTTTTATAAATCTATCTAAAAAAAATTGAACTTATTTTTATTTCTTTGATAATAGTATATAAGATCTGGAATGTTGAATTAAGAATAAATTTAAGGGTTTAAAGTTAAATGGAAGAGAAAAACAACCTTTCAAAAAAAATTCAGAAAATTAATAATTTAAACGAATATGAAAATTTATTAATTATAACGGAAAAAATAATCAGGCAGACTTTGAGCAATGAAATAAATTTGCTCAATTTTAAAAGTATACTTAATAAATTTGTTGATAAAATTTTTAAGGATGTGAAGGGCAATGAAGAGCTCTTTGTTACCCTAATATCATATATCGAGGGTAATAATAAATTTTTTGCACATTCCCTTAATACCGCCATATTTACTACAATATTTTGTATTTCCCTTGATATTGACGAAGATGACAGGAATACATTGATATCAACGGCACTTCTCCATGATATTGGAAAGCTGAAATATCATGATAAAATTCAGAAAAAGTATATATTGGACAATGAAAGTATTAAAGATGTGGAGAAGAGTCATCCTGCCTGGGGTAAGAGACTCATACTATATCATCTGAGACTATCAAAAGAGATGGGTGAGTTAATTGCTAACCACCATGAAAATTTAATGGGTACGGGATTCCCTAATGGCCTGAAAGGGAGTGATCTGAGCCTCAATGATAATATCCTTATAACTTCAAATCTTCTGGAAAGAATATTGCAGAATATAAACTATGCAGGCATTGACCAGTTTGAAAAGACAATCGGATTTATGATGTCAAAGTATAAAAATCTTTTCAAGCCCGTCATATCCAAAGTCATCTTAAGTCTATTCCAAATTGAAAACGAGAATAGAAAATACAAAAGATTTTCCATACAAAAAAATGGATACCTGGAAAGTCAAATCTCGAAGATACAATATCCCTGTGAACTTATTGACCTTTCGGCAGGGGGTGCTAAGATTTCATTGGAAAGAAAACTTCCCTCAGAGCTGATTTATAAAATAAATACGAAGCTTGCCAAAACTTTGAGCATCAGGAATAAAAGCTGCCGGATAATTCGGGAAAATGAAAGTGTAAAGGACTACGAATACGGTTTAGAGTTTTATAATCCCGATGAAACAATTATTAAAAGTATTGAGCCAATCCTTGATGATAAAGCAACGAACCAGAAAATGAATTAGTAATGGACGTAGTAAAATTTTCTTTTTTATGTTTTCTGCTGTTTTTTTTACAATCCTGCACAAGTCAAAAGGTTAACCCCCGTGAATACTGCAAAGAGCGCTGTTACTATGTAAGGGTGGATTGTTTAGATATATGCCCGAAGAACAGTATTAACTTTTCTTATCGCTGGGATGATAAAGGCAGGAGTAAATTTTATAGCTGTTCTGAAAGGTGCATTGATAATTATAAAAAATGCAGCAGGGGTTGTTTGAAAGTTAAGAATCTTTCTTCTGTTAAAAAGAATTAAGCAAGGTCTATCTTATTTTGCAAATATTCCATTCCACCAGTTGCCCCTTCGCAATACTTTTCCTTTTTTATCATAGAGAATACCTTTGCCATTTCTTTTCCCGTTTTTCCATTGGCCTATAAAGGTGGAGCCATCGGAAAAATTGAAAATACCCTCTCCCGATCTTTTTCCATTTTTCCATTGGCCTATATATTTTGTTCCCCTCGGCCATGTATAAGTCCCCTTGCCGTTGAATTTATCATCTTTCCATTGTCCCTTATATTTTGATCCGTCTGCAAAAGTACAGTTGCCCTTTCCATTCCTTTTGCCCTTTCTCCAGTCCCCCATATACAGTGTCCCTCCGGGAAAGGAAAAAGTGCCTTTGCCATGCCTTTTGTTGTATTTAAATTGGCCAGTATATTTTGAACCGTCCGGGAATATATATGTACCGCTACCGTGCATTTTATCATTTTTCCATTGTCCCGTGTATTTTGTTCCGGTTGGCCCGGTGGCAACTCCACTGCCATGCCTTTTTCCCTTTTTAAACTGCCCCTTGTAAATGAATCCACTGGGAAGCATTAGGGTTCCACGGCCGTGCCTTTTACCCTTTTTAAACTGGCCCACATATTTACTTCCGTTATTTTTAATTTCGGTGCCATTGCCATTTTTACAATTTCCCCTGGTGCATTTTGCATGGGCATCTGAAAAAATGGAAAGAGAAGTAATTATAAGTAAAAGGTACAGATATTTCATAATTTCACCTGTTTTTTGTACTGAAGTATTTCAAAAGGCTTTAAGTTTTGTTGCCTAACTCACCAGGTTCTTGAATTTTAATCTTATATTTCTTGAGAAATTCTTTAAACCCGTAGACCCTGTCGCCCATGAAGACCATGTCATGGGCATTTTCAGGACAGAGGTTGACACATCCAAAGCATACCTGGCATTTGCTGTTGCTCACTGAATATTTTGCCAGGTCTATTGCATTACCCGGGCATTTTCTTACACATAGTCCGCACTTGATGCATTTGTTTTTATCGATGGAATGTTTTTTGAGTAAAACCTTTTTTGTCCACCAGGCAGTGCCAAGTACTTCTAATATATTAAATATACTGAATTCATGGTCAATTTTAATAACTCTTTCCTTTTTAATGTTTTCAAGCATCTTAGAAGCAAAACTCCCGGCCTTATTAAATGTCTTCTTATTTGGAAGGTGCTTGTATTTTAAAATTCTTTCAATTCTACCGGTTGACCATGTGGGGGCAAAGGTTGACATGTTTCCGAATGTCTGGGACCCCACAGGCAGTCCTCCCTTATCCGACAGTAATTCTAAAATATCGCATGCCGTGTTGTGCTGGTTGTGGCCCGTTCCGCCAAAGGTGGTATATGAAAAAACGGGGACCCCTTCGATTTTAGATATTCCTTTTATCCAATCCTTAAGAAATACGGGCATCTCGTAATAGTAAACGGGGCTTCCCATGACAATGAGTTCATAGTTTTCAAGGGATTTTTTATCAATACCTCTGACATCACCACTGATAACCTTTATTCCGCTTTGCTCAAATTTGTGGGCAATTATTTTACCGATTCTTTCCGTATGGCCCGTCTGGCTGAACCATGTTACAAGGGCAAGCTTTGGATCTTTGGATTTCATCTTTACCTTTTTCTTCACCGTGGAACATTTGTTTAACAGGAATAATGAGATTGCGGTCAGTAATGCTTTTTTTAAAAATGATCTTCTTGATTCCATTGTATTCTTTTCAATTTTTTTATATTTGATTATTCCTCATGGAGCGGGGATGTCAAGCAGTTTTAAAAGTTAAATTAAATACTGGTTAAACAGCTCTTGTATTATTTATTATTTTTATTAAAAAATGCAAAAAAAAATCAATTTAATTCTCCCTTATTCGTTTATTCAGTAGGGGTATCTTAAATGAAACAATTCAGGGAAATATGTGGAAAGATTTTTGTTCCCTCTTTATTTATGCTTTTATTGCTTATTTCAGCAATATTAATATGCTACTCCATGCATACGGCAGACAGTTCCGGAATTATTTTGGGGGCATTTATTTTAATTGTCACCGGTCTGATTTCCCCTATCATTTTTAAAAATTCTATGGTAAAAAGAACTTTGGTTCCCCTGCTTTTGCTTTCAACATTGATATTGTCCCTTACGGTTTTAAGCATATTTTCAAAGATGAAGGCTAACCCCCTTAATATTGAGACTTACACGTTATGCGGATTTGTAAAAAGAGTTGTCCATGGGAGATATAATAAGGAAATTATCTTGAAGCTGGCTGATAATAACTTACGGAATTGCATGGGGTATAATTATAAAAACAGGATTTATATAGGGGCTGATTTACCGGGTAATTTAAAATTGAAGCGGGGAGATATAATCGAATTTGATGCTGTCAATCTGAAAAAAATTGATGCCGTTAAAAGCAATTCGCCATTTACTTTGAATCTAATCAGAAGGGGTATCCATTACACTTTAAAACTTTATAAAGATGATTATAAGGTTTTAAAAAACTCAAATGGGAACATCAAAAGTAGTATAAGATTGTGGATTGAAAAAAATACGAGGCTATTATTTTCTGATAAAACCTCCTCACTGCTGCTTGCCCTGTATTTTGGCAATAAAAACTATATCGATAAGGGTACCATTATTAATTTTAAGAGGGCCGGTGTGCTTCATGTGCTTGCGGCAAGCGGCTTGCATGTTGGAATTATTGCAATCATACCTTTTTTTCTATTAAGGATAATACGGGTTAAAAGAAAAATAATTCTCATAATTACAATTCCCATCCTTTTGTCCTATCTTTATATAACGGATATGCCTGTTTCACTTTTCAGGGCTTGTATTATGTTTTCCGTCTACTATATGCAGGAGGTATTTGATTTTGATAGAAATATTTTTAATGCATTATTTTTAACCGCAATAATTATCCTATTAGTTCAGCCATATGAACTCTATTCAATGGGATTCCAGTTGAGCTTTGGAGCAACCCTGGGAATAATATTATTGTTTAAATTCTATAAAGAAGCCCTTGGCTATTTGCCGGGATTTATTTCAAATTCAATATCCCTCAGTTTATCTGCACAGATAATTGTTGTTCCCATAATTGTCATTAGGATTGGAGAACTCAATCTTACGGGCCTGCTCAGTAACCTGGTGGTTGTTCCTGTTACGGTTTTAATTATGATATTGTCAATATTAACAAACTTTATCTCTGTTGCTTCCACCGGGTTTGCAGGAATGTCGGCTATACTTACTGATTATATTTTTATGGCAGAAGAGGTCTTTGTAAATTGGATCTCCTCGCTTGGTGGCCACTTTTTGGTCAACAGTATAAATGTATTTCTTTTTGCGGCATATGTACTGGCCCTTGTACCGGTGGTGCTATATAAAAAAAGATTATTCTCAATGTCAATTGTAATGGCAATTGCAATTTGCTGGCTTTCGCTAAATTTTGAAAAGGGGAAATATGATAGTAGTTTAGTGGTATTCAGACATAAAAACAGAAGGGCAGTTCTTTTTAATGATGACAAACATGCATTTCTAATTGGGGAAGTACCGTCGTTAAATTCTGCAAAATATATAACATGTTATTTGAAAAAAATATATGTGGATAAACTGGATTGTTTTATTACAAAACCGGACTTTGATAATATTCGTTCTTATTCATATATAACAAAGAGATTTATAGTGCCAAGGTGTTTTCTATCATCTGGTTTCGGGTTTTCAAAATATATGAATAGTTTTTTTTGGATTCTTGAGAGGGATAAAGTAAAATTATCAATTTTTAATTCCAGGGGAAAAGCTGAAAAAGTTAATTTTAGCAATATTGCAGGTTATAATGAAATACCCGGTGAAGTGATTTTTTCAGTATATAAACACATTATATCGGGAAAAATTGATATTAAAACCGATATTTCATTAAAAATTGTAATAAATAAAATGCCTTTTTGAAAAAATAATTAACCCGGCTTAATTTTGTGTATACCTGAATCCGATAATTAAATCATATTCATAAATAATGGGGAAGATATTATATTTATATGAAATTTTATACGGACAGAAGGGCATTTAATCGAAGAATCGCCGATAGAAGAATCTCTGATGACAGGGATTATCATGGATATGACAGAAGGCTCAGGATTGGTGATAGGCGAAAACTGGAGAGCAGAAGGTTATTTAACAGGGGATTTTCATATAGGGGTGTAAATAAAATTCACATTTCCCTGGGTTGCAATAAAGTGACCGTAATGGCATTAGGGGACATGGCAGATAAGTTTTATTACAAGTAATCTTTTTTAAAAGCGCTTATAAATAATTTATTCTTCACTTTTTATTCTATTTCTCAAAATCAAATTAATAATGGGTATGGCAATGATGGGTGCCAAAAGGCCCAGGATCAACTTCCATTTGAGCATTATAATTGATGGATCGTATATAATTGCAAAGGCCATTCCCGCCAAAGCACCGCCCAGGTGTGCATCATGTCCGATATGGTCGTCCTTATTTCTATTCAAAGCGAATGTTGTAACACAAAGAAAGAGGACAGCGTATAACCAGTCAGGTATTGGTATGGGTAAAGGGAAAATATAAATTGAACCTCCCTCTAAAAGAAAGATAGAGGCATATATAATACCGCAAACCCCGCCTGATGCACCAACTGCCCTGTAACGACTGTTGTTTCTGTTCCTTATTAAAGATAGCAGGCTACCCGATAGTGTGCTTACCGCGTATGCGGTAATGATCACAATAAAGCCGTAACGCCGTTCAATGTGCATTGAAAAAGAATAAAGAGAGAACATGTTGAAGCCAAGGTGTACCAAGTCGGCGTGTACAAGTGCCGATGTGAACATTCTGTAGATCTCTTTTTTTGCGAGTATGTGGATGATTGAAAAATCCAGTTTGTTAATAATATTTTTATCATAGAAGGCAAACAGTGATGTTAACGTAGTGACGGCTATGATTATTATTGTTGTTTTATGCATGTCGTATTGTTATATGAAATAAAAAAAACTAATTTTTTTATAAAACTTATTGACATATTAAAATAACTTTTTAATAATACAACTAATATAAAAAAAAATTATTATTAAACTTTTTTTTAAAATAAAGTCGATAATAATTATATCTTTTCAGTAAAAATTTAAAAGAGGTGTTATAGTCTATGGCTACTCAATCATCAAAACAATTAACGAACAATTTAAAAAGAAAGCAGGCCAAGGTTAAAAAGTTGGATGCTGAAATTAAGAAGGAGAAGGGCATCATTGCAAAACTTCAGACTTCAATTACAGCTGCTAAAAAGCGTGAGCAATTAGCTAAGGCAAAAAAGGCTAAGAAAAAGCCAGCAAAAAAAGCTAAAAAGAAAGTTAAAAAGAAAGCTAAATCTAAAGCGAAAAAGAGAAAAAGATAATAGCTTCGGCTTAACTTTTCAGACTTATTTTAAAAATTACGGGCTGTCTTTATGTCAGCCCTTTTTTATTGTAAAATTTAAATATATTACTATTATTATAAAACAAAATGTTTTACATTATTAAATCGAATTAATTAAAGAGAATCATCATAAAAAATGATAGATACATCAAAATTAGCCTCGACATTTACAAAAGACAGGGAAATATCAATTTCATTTGCATACCCCAGTGATGAGGTATTCCTTTCGGTAAATTCCTTAATTGCAAAAATATTATCACAAGAAGATAAAATTTACCTTTTAGATTCTGTTTGCTCAATAATAAGAGAGACCATACTAAACGCTGTTAAAGCTAATTTTAAAAGGGTGTTTTTTAAGAGCAGCGGCCTCGATATTCATACTCCCAAAGATTACGTTAAGGGAATGAGGGAATTCAAGAAATCAGTTATTATTGGCCAGGACAACTTCAGGGGTGAAATCACAGACAGTGAATATATAGTTGATATGAGGATAACCAAATCCCCTGATGGTATAACCATTGCAATAGTAAATAACTTCAAAGTATTACCTGTAGAACTTGAGAGAATTAAATTCAGGATAATGACTGCAAAAAAAGCCCATAATTTTTCAGAAGCCTATGGTTCCGTGTCAGATAAAACTGAAGGTGCCGGCCTTGGTATTATCCTGTCAGTTTTTCTTTTAAAGAATGCCGGCATAGATTCTAATAGCTATATAGTTACTGGCGACAATGAGTCTTTTAGTACGTCATTTCAAATACCGGCAAATATAAAGAAGATTGAAGCTACTTCATCCATTAAGGAAAAAATAATTAATGATGTTAATGCTTTCCCCACGTTTCCCAAAAAAATAATGAAAATGCAATCATTGTGTAATGAACCCGAGGTTGAAATTGATGAAATAACATCGGAAATAATACTTGATCCATCCCTTACTGCGGATGTTTTGAAACTGGCAAATTCAGCCGGTTTCATAACTGCAAAGAGAATTGAAAATATTAAAGATGCAATTATAAAAATTGGATTGAAAAACTTAAAATCAATACTTACCGCCACAACTGCCAGAAAAATACTGGACGACAGGTATAGTAAATTCGAGAAAATATGGGATCACTGCAATAAGGCAGCATTTTATGCCAGGGACATTTCATTAGAAATGGGTATGCCTTCTATAGCGGACAATGTATTTATATCCGGTCTGCTCCATGACATTGGGAAAATAGTTTTATTGTCTGCTGACATGAAACTTGTTGACGAGATTTCAGAAATTGCTTCGAGCAGACGGATTAGTGCAACATCAATAATTGAAGAGATATCAATTGGAATTAGCCATGTAACAATTGGAAAGCTCATTGCAGAGAAATGGAATTTCCCCGATTACCTTGTTGAAGCAATCAACGGGCACCACGCTCCGTTAAACGCACTGACCAGGCATAGAGATGTTGTTGATATAGTATACCTGGCGAATCTGCTTTGCGGGATAGAGGATGAAAAGTATAATTTCCATTTTATTGAAACAGAAATTCTAGAAAAATTAAAAATCACTAAAAAAAATGATTTTAACGAGTTTAGAAAAAACCTGAAAAATAAATATGTTAAAAACTTATCATCGAAATAGGAAATGCCGGTATGGGCAAGTATACAGTTAAGGATACTCCATCCGGTGGGGCAACGCTTGTTTATAATGATTCCATAAGGCTTCATTCTGCCTATGATCCCGGAAAGGAAGCCCAGAGGGCGGTCTCTGCTTTTAAAGCCGGAAGGGCATCAATAATTCTTGTATCCGGGATGGGGCTGGCTTATCATGTTCAATCTTTGAAAAAAAAATACCCCCATGTAAATATTATTGTAATGGAACATGATGTTGAGGTTGTAGATATTGCAATGAAAATCTGTCCGGACCATTTAACAGATGTTGCAGTGGTTAACTCATCCTATGACCTTCCGAAAATATTTGAAGAACTTGATTTATCTGATTTTAAAGGAATATCCCTTTATACCCACAGGTCATCTTATCAAATTTATAAAGATTTTTATGATGGTATTATTAAGGATATATCACAATACATCTCTTCAAAGGTAAGTGACCTCCTCACAAGATTTGAGTTCGAAGAAAGATGGGTTGAGAATATCTTCTCAAATATACCTTTGGTTTTTAAATCTTCCACTGTGATAAATTTATTCGGTAAATTTAAAGGCTACCCCGGTATAATTGTATCCGCCGGCCCTTCATTGAGAAAAAATGTTGAGCTTTTGCACAAGATAAAGGACAAGGCACTCATAGTATGTGTTGATACCGCCATTAAAGTCTTAACCAGGAGGAATATTTACCCCCACATAGTAATGACCCTTGATGCCCAGGCATACAGCGTAAAGCATTTTCTCGGCCTTAGTAATTACTACCCCGTCCTTCTCGCGGATGTGGTGAGTAACCCCGGAGTGGCCAGACAATATAAAGGCAAAAAGGTTATCAGTACAACGGCAAAGTATTACACGGACAGCAGGGGTGAATCTAAAAGAGAAGCGACTCCCGTAATGGACTGGATTGAGAGATATATACCTCCAATTGGCGACATCCAATCGGGAGGTTCCGTAGCTACAAGCGTATTTGATCTCCTCCTGAATTTGGGATGTGACCCCATTGTCCTAATGGGCCAGGACCTTGCATATACTGGAAGGGAGATCCATTGCAGCGGCACCTACCATAATGATGACTGGCTGACGAAATATTCACGTGTACTTAATCTTGATACGATAAATCAAAGGGTAATTAGAAAAAGACAGATTAAATATGTTGATGCATATGGAAAATCGGGAAAGGTTATCTCCGATTTTGTTTTTGATTTATATAAGGGTTGGTTTGAGGATTCAGCCGGTAAAGTTAAAGCTGCAATTGTCAACTCCACAGAGGGGGGAGCTTTTATCAGGAATACGGTGGAGAAAAGCCTGGAGCAATTAATTAAGGAATCCCCTGACAGGAAACAAACACCCGGGGAGATTATTGACAGGTTTTTATCCGGTCATAATAAAACAGGGCACAATGAGTTTAATGAAGCACTAAAAAAAGCAGTGGCGGGAATAAATAAAATTTCCCAGATGTCACAGGATGCAATTGAAAATAATTTAGATACTGATTTGGCTGCATTAATTGATGATTATGATTTATCACTTTTATATAATCCCTACCTTAGAAAAACAAACACCTATCTTTCGCGGCATGAAATTGAACCGGAAAAAGCTGTACTTATGATTAATAAAAATATTTTATCAGCTTCAAAAAAACTGGCCACCATTGTAAGCAACTGTGTTAAGAATCTCAATGCAACGCAGTGATGATATAATGATTATATCAATTTAGCCTTGTTTAAATCAAATTCATAAATAAATATTACAATTTTTGTAAATCTTTTGACCTTTTCTGTGACAATTTTGCGCAATAAGTATATATTTAAAGTGAAAATCTACCGATAAATATACAAATTAACGTGCTAATCGGTTTATAGACCAAAATATAAATCTTGATACTTTAATATCCGTTTATAATAAAACTAAAATGAAAAAAAAATTATTATTATTATTACTAGGCATCTTATCAATCGCTGTTTCAATTCCTCTAAATGCATACATATCCTGGAGCCCAAAAAAATTCAATGCTGCGGGAATTAATATTGACTGGCAAAAAGGTAAAATTTCTTCCATTGGAATTTCCGAGATACCAACAGATGAGAAGGGGAGCCCGGTTGATTATGAAAATCGCAATGTCATATCCATAAACAAGGGCAGGCTGGATGCATATAAGAGGGCAAGGGAGAGTGCCGTTCAAAAAATAATAAATTCCATGCTTTCGTTAAGAATTGACTATGAAAACAGTTTATTAAACTTAATAAAAAGTCACAGGTTTACGCGTAACAGGTTGTCGCAATTAATTTCCCGCCGGATGAAGGTAAGCGAATATCCCGTTGATTTTTTTCAATCAGGATGTATTGCTGAATTGAAGATGGGTGATTTAATACACGTTTTGCCATATCATTATCCGTCTTCTGATTTTCCAAAAATACACAACATCGAAATTGAGACCAG
This sequence comes from Spirochaetota bacterium, assembly GCA_042569985.1. Lineage (GTDB taxonomy): Bacteria > Spirochaetota > UBA4802 > UBA4802 > UBA5550 > JBHPHB01. The sequence continues at coordinate 16,263 of JBHPHB010000001.1, forward strand.
GTATACGGGATTAATTGTTGACACAAGGGGCCTTGGGATTATGCCCATGGTTTTGCCATCTATATATAATGAAGACGGCCTTGAGATTTACAGCCGTTATAATGTAGATATAAAATGGGCCAGTAAATACGGGATAGTTTCCTATGTACATACAGAAAGTATGGCATTGAAAAACAGGAAAGCCGGGAATCGTCCTTTTTACACGGTTGCTGTTAAGGAGAGCAGGGGCTGTCCGGTTTTGTCAACGAAGGATATAAGGAAAATATACAGCAGCAGGGATACTTTGAAAAGGCTAAAAAAATGCAATGTAATCTTTATTATAGACAGAGAAAAAAAAATAAATAAATAATGAATCCAATATCAAGAATATTATCCAAATTTTTTTCGACGCTAAACAGGCTTATAAATGACCTGGACTTGAGGTCGGTGAGAATCATTCAGCAGACATTTATCTTTATTATCATAGTCCTCTGTATAGTGGGTATATTTGTGGGTTACAACATGGGGAGTAAGTCTGCCAAGGTTAAAAAAGGGCCGCCCCTTGCGCCTAATACCAGGGATATTTTTGAAATAATTATCAACCGTGAAAAGGAGAGCGGCAAATTTGCACCGATGCTTGAATCAAAATTGATAACAGAGTCAAGGTATTCAAAAGAAAAAAAGATAATGTTTAAATCACAGGAAAAGTTAACTCCCGATTTGGATGAAAGTATAGTTGATACGCATAAAAACAAAAAGTCAAAGACTTCAACTCAAATGAAAATGCAAAACGAAATATTTGAGGGTGAGTATATGCGGAGAATGAAGAGAAAAACAGATGTGAAGCCCTTGAAGAAAAAAGAGGATATGCCTGATTCTAAAAAAGAGAATAGGGTTATAAATGATAAGGGGAGTATTTTACCTCTAAAGAAAGGTACAGAAAAAGAAAGAAAAATTAAATTAAAGGACCCCGTGATAATAAAAAAGAATACAGGGATAATTGATAAATGAGAAATATATTTTTTGTGTTTTTAATGGTGACTTTTACGCTTCCTCTGTTTGCACAGAATTTTTCAAAAACAGAAAAGGTTATAAATACAATATTGGATGATTCAGTTAAAAGTGGACCTCAAAGTTTTCGCAAGGATAAAAACAGGAAAACCAGGGAACAAATATCAACTGATAAAAAAAAGAAAAAGAACCAAAAAGATACATTGAAAACTTCCTCGGAAGATGAGACCCTTTTAAAAACGGGAATACATTTTTTTAACGGCGGACTCAATGAACATGCATTGAAAGTTTTTTATAACCTCATTGCCAAGTTTCCCCAAAGCCCCAATTTGGATAATTCAAGGATATGGATAGGTAAAATAAAAATTAAGCAGTATAAATATATAGATGCCATAAATGAATTATCAAAGATAAAAAAAGATTCAGGTGAATACCCCGGGGCAATATTTTATATTGGCCAATGCTATTATCTCAATGGCAACAAAGTTAAATCTTTAGGGTTTTTTCAAAAGGTCTTTTCTGAATTTCCCAACCATGACCTTGCGGACAATGCATTACTCAGGACTGCCAGGATCTATCTTCAACAGAGAAGCGGCGACCAGGCTGTTGAGTCCGCTGTTAAGCTGATAAAGTACTACAAGGATAGAGAGACAATTGATGATGCCTATTACCTCCTTGGAAAGATATTCGAAAAGGATCCCACACTTAAGGATATTGAAAGGGCCAGGAGAATTTATAAGCAGTTTTTAAAGAAGGAAAGGGATGGAATTGCTCATTTTAAAAATTCCCCTTTAAAGCATAAGATCAAAAGAGACCTCAGGTTTATCGAGAAGACCTATTTCATGATGGAAAACTGATTTCGTATTTTCTATCTTTTTACCCTGTATAATTTTATCCACGTGAAATAATCATACAATTATTATCACTCACATTAATATGAAATAGATAAAGAATACTTGACTTTTCCATCTGCAATATGATGTTTTATTATGAAAATTATATAATGCATGTTGAGGAGTAGTTTATTTTATCAATCTCTTCAACTGTTGATGAATTCCGGAGTCAGGGATGATTATTGAAAACTTACTCGATACGGACCTTTATAAATTTACCATGCAGCAGGCTGTTTTGCACAGGTTTCCAGCACTGGATGCGGAATTTGCATTCCGCTGCAGAAATACCGATGTTGATTTGACTGCACATATAGATGAAATTAAAGATGAAGTAGATCATCTTTGCTCAATCCAATTTAAGGATGAAGAGCTCCAATTTCTGAAAAGCCTGAGGTTCATGAAGAGTGACTACATCGATTTTCTTAAAATTTTCAAGCTCAACAGAGAATTTATTCATATAAACTCAAAAGAGGGCCGGCTGGATATTCGAATTAAAGGCCCCTGGCTGCACACTATTTTATTTGAAGTCCCCGTTCTTGCAATAGTAAACGAGGTGTATTTTAGAAACACAGACCCGGAACCGGACTACAGTCTGGCAATGGGGCTGCTTTCAAAAAAGATTGATATTGTTAAGGAAAATAGTAAAATATTCAGATTTGCCGATTTTGGGACTAGGAGAAGAAGGTCCAGGGAATGGCAGCGTGAAATTATTGAAACACTTGTGAAGAAAATCGGGAAGAATTTTATTGGAACCAGCAATGTGCTTTTTGCCATGGAGAATAGCATTTCCCCCATAGGTACGATGGCGCATGAGTTCCTTCAGGCATGCCAGGCAACGGAGGTGAGGCTTGTGGATAGCCAGAAGTTTGCCCTGGAATGCTGGGTGCAGGAGTACAGGGGAGACCTGGGGATAGCTCTTTCCGATGTTGTGGGCATGGATGCATTCCTCAGGGATTTTGACCTCTATTTCTGCAAGCTCTTTGACGGGGCCAGGCATGATTCGGGAGATCCCTATGTATGGTGTGATAAGCTCATTGACCATTATGGTAAGATGAAGGTTGACCCGGCAACCAAGACCGCAGTATTCAGTGACGGCCTTGATTTTAAAAAGGCCAGAGATATAGCATTAAAGTATGGCCATAAGATCAATGTTGTTTTTGGTATTGGAACAAATCTCACCAACGATTTTGGAGATGAGCCTCTTCAGATTGTAATTAAGATGACAAAATGCAATGGCCAGCATGTAGCAAAGATAAGCGATACTCCGGGGAAGACTATTTGTGAGGATGATTCATTCATCAGTTATTTAAAGGGTGTATTTAAAATTAAGGACTGAGGGGTTTATGATGATAACCGATTTTTCAAAACCTGTTGAAAATATCAGGAAAGAACTGGAAGAGTATATTGTCCGGTGCGGGATCAAATCTCTCGTTATTGGCATTTCCGGCGGTATAGACAGTGCAATTTGCTCTGTCCTGGCACTTCCGGTATGTGAAAAGCTGGGCATTCCTCTAATCGGGAGAAGCATCGCAATAGAGACCAATAAAGAGGATGAGATAGTTCGGGCAAAAAAAATTGGGGCATATTTCTGTACGGATTTTAAAGAAGTGGATTTAACCGATTTTCATAAGGGCTTCATAGGTATGCTGAAAGTTGAAGAAGGACAAAATGATGGGGATGATTATTCATTAAAAATAAGACATGGCAACATTAAGGCCAGGATAAGAATGATTTATCTCTATGACCTTGCAAATAAAAACAGCGGCATGGTCCTTTCTACAGATAACAAAACAGAACTTCTCGTTGGTTTCTGGACACTCCACGGGGATGTTGGTGATTATGGAATGATTCAAAATCTCTGGAAAACCGAGGTCTATGCTATGGCACGGTACCTGGCGGGAAGGTATGACGGGAAGATGGAGGAATCGATTACTGAGTGTATTGATGCTATACCCACGGACGGGCTGGGAATAACAAGTAGTGATTTTGACCAGCTCGGGGTCAAGTCCTATGATGAGTGTGATATGATTTTGAAAGACTATGCTGAAGAGGGGAATAACCGGTATAAAGATCATCCTGTAATTTCCAGGCACAGGAGAACCGGGTATAAAAGAATGAATCCCTTTAATATACCCAGGGATAAAATATTCAAATAGGAGAATTTGATGGCTAATAAAATTCACCTTCTTGTAATTGACGGTCAATTTGATTTTTGCGATCCCCGGGGAGCCCTTTATGTGCCCGGAGCAGATGAAGATATGAAAAGGCTTTCGGAAATGATAAAAAAGGCAGGCGATAAGATCGGCAATATCAGTGCAACTCTTGATACACACAGGAAGGTACACATTGCCCATCCCATCTGGTGGGTTGATCCAGATGGGAATCATCCCGATCCTTTTACTCAAATTAGCCTGGAAGATGTTGTTGGCAGTAAACCCACCTGGTTTTCATTTAATCCTGATTACCAGGAAAGGTCAATTGACTATGTAAAAAAACTGAAACAAAACGGGAGGTATACCCTGACCATCTGGCCCCCCCATTGCCTCCTTGGAAGCAACGGGCACAAGGTATTCACTGAACTTTATGATGCATTTGATACATGGGAGGACCATCTGAGGGGAGTTAGTTATACAATTAAGGGCTTCAACATGTTTACTGAACACTATTCGGCGGTGAAAGCTGATGTTGAAGATCCCTCGGACATGACTACAGGCCTTAACAGTTTTTTTATCAGTTCAATTAATGCTTCCGATACCGTTGTAATTGCAGGCGAGGCATTGTCCCACTGTGTCGCCAATACTATCAGGGACGTTGCTGATGAAATAGGTGAGGGCGGAATTAAAAAGCTTGTTCTTCTTGAAGACGCCAGTTCTTCGGTCCCCGGTTTTGAAGATGAGGGAAAAAAGTTTATCAAAGAATTAAAGGGCCTGGGGATGCAATTATCCAAAACAACGGAATTCCCGGGTTAGATTGGTGAACGTATCAATTTATTTTATTGATTGAGAACGTATAGTTTTCAGGTATTGAAGATGCGGCCTGGATTTATCCGGAAGAATGTATTTTTTCCAGGTTATTCCTTGCATCAGGATTGGGGAATGTTTTAAGAAAATCGTCAAGTTTCCCGCAAGAATAATTACTGCAAAGCCCGCAATTATTTAAAGATTTTTCCATTCCGCAAATTCTTATCTCACAGGAAGAACAATGGATAAAATGGTTTCCTTCTTTTTTTAAGCATCCCACACAGTTTATATCCTCAGGTTTAAGCTCTTTCTGCATGGCCTGTGACCACTGTTTTGCTATTTTTTTTCTCTCGTCATCGTCATCACCTACAGTGGCAATATAGACAGGGCACTTCCCGCAGTCCAATCCGCATATTGAAATCATCTCTTTCATGTTAATTCCTCCTTACCAACGCATTTTTAGAAAATAATTATGGATAATTTATTTATGAAGAATTATTGTCATATTGTAAAAATATATAAATAATACCGGGTTGTCAAGAATGATGGTATCTGAGGGAATAAATTTTCAAATCTTATTGTCTCCTTTTATGAAAAGTTCTTGAAAAAAACATAATATGTTTGTAATGCATAACTGTTTAATGAATAGTTGGTGAAGAATATGACTAAATAAGGAAGGTTTGCCATGGGGTTATTTGATAGAATTAAGGATATAACAGGCGATATTACAAGGAACATGGATTTAAGTGACAGCTTAACTGATGGCGTCACGGGCATTTTTAAAAATATGGGCATGAGGGGCTTTATAGATTCCTTTAGAGATAACGGGTTGGAGAATGTTGTTAAATCGTGGATCAGAAAAGGGGATAACATACCCATTTCATCTGACCAGGTTAAAGATGTTTTTGGAGAGGATGAATTAGAAAAAATTTCCCAAAAAAGCGGACTTCCCGTTGATAATGTCACTGACTATTTAAGGGATATGCTTCCCGATATGATAAACAAGGTAACGCCAAACGGTAAGATTGAGGAAGATGACTTTGAATATGATAACCTCTATGATGAAGATGACGAATATTATATGGACGATGAAGATGAGGATGAAGAATACCTTGATGAAGACGGATTTGACATGGAGGATGATGAGGAGTTTTAGGTGAAAAAAAAGATTAGTTATGAAATTTCTTTCATGGGAAAACTTCTTGTTATGTTTCCTTTCCTTTTCTGTTTAATGATTTTTCTGTTAAGGATTACAAGGATCAATGGTGATAACAGAAATTATTCCTATATTTTTGGCGCAGTAATTGGATATTTAATTATATCATCATTAACAAGTTTTTCCATCTATATTTTAATTAAGAGAAGAGGAAGAGGGAAGAAGGTATAACTGTTTTATATCCGGCCCACTTTGAAGATAAATCCTACTGATATACCATATGATACTTTTAGGGAGTTCTGGTCTTTTTCCCCAATGGATGCAATTCCAGATTTGTAGCCAAGGCCATAATAACCGAATTGACATATAAAATCGATAACCAGTTTTGTATCAAACGTGGTATCAACTACACAGCCCAGTGGCACATGGAGGCCGCCTGCAGAGTTAAAGTCCTTATTTGACGGCGGAGATTCAAAATAAAATCCCAGGCCTGCAGTTAGTGAAAAGATATCGTTAATTCTATAAAGATATTTACCCGCCATTGAAAATAAAAGATGATGAAGAGTGTGGTCATCGTTTGAGCTGTAGAGATATTGTATTCTGAAATCACCTACCAGGAAGTTTATGAAAATATTAAACATTGCACCGGTTGATACATAATATCCGAATAATTTTTTTTCCTGCCTGGAGCTGCTTTCTGAAAACCAATCGGTGTACCATATGTTATTAAATCCGCCTCCAATTACCGGCCCCACGTATGTATAATATAATTGTTTTGATTCCTGTTCCTCCTGGCCGTAAAGGTTTGCTGAAAAAGTAATTCCCAAAACCAGGAGTAAAACTATTATTTTAATACATCTGTTCAAATATTTTTACCTTATCTTATGTTGAGAGGATTATTGACAACCTGTGCGCTGGATGGGACATTAAAGTTGAACAGGCTTTTCATAACACTGGCTTTTCTGTCTACATTTGAAATGGTGAAGCTGACCCCCCCTCCTTTACCTGTCTTGAAGACAGCTTTCTTTAGAAAGAATGATCTATCCAGAACTAAAACAATTTCATTATATCTTTTGTCATTACTTTTTAGTTTTATTGTATATCCCGATGAGCTTTGGGAGGATAAAATTGCAAAGTAACCCTTTGTCATGCCTGCTATCCCTCCGGAAGAGCCCCTTGAGAGTTCCTGTATACCGCAAATATTACTGGAGGGATTATAAACCCAGAGTTTTTTCCCATTGGATACCAGTATTTTACCCCTGGGTGTGCTGAATTTTATAAAAATTTTCCCCGGGCTTAAGTACTTGAAGCTGCCCGAATATGTCTGGCCGCTATTATAGGTCCATGATATTATTCCCGTAAGTTTGCCTATACCGTACATTTTACCGCGAAACTTTGAAAGCGCTTCTTCACCTGTGAGTGAAAATACGGGTAAGCTATATAGAATAACCGTGGAAGTAATAAATATCTTGATTATTAGGTTCATTTCATAAAATCCTTATTTGTATGTTAAATAGTATTAAAATATAAATGGTATGTATATAATTCAAGAAATAATTTAATAAAATACTTTTATTTCTTGAAAATTTACCGGTTATGGATTATTGAATTACTTTTAGCAGTAGTAAAGTATGGCATATTGAAAAAATACCTTTTCCGGAGATGTGTATGAGCTTTAGAATGTTAAAAAGGATTATTATCCTGGTTTTGATAGGATTAACCGTTTATGCATCATTAAATTACAGTAGCGACATTTATATCGGCTATATGAAGTTTTATTATAAACATGTCAAAAGAAAAAGCCTTAATGATATGATTTCTGATGCACGGAGAATGTATAAAAATAAAAAGTATGTTAAACTGAATAAACATATTGAAACATTAATTATTGTTCATCCTGAAAACCGCCAACTAAAAAAGATCGCAGGATTTAATTATATCAAACTGGGACAGGAAGAAAGGGGTGTTAACCTTTTGCTTTCTTCTTTTGCAGGTGAGAAAATACCTGGTAATATCCTGCATAATATCATTCGAATTCTTTTTAAAAAAAAGGATTACATGCATGTGGTTGAAGTTCTGGATGATAATAATCACGGAAATGATCTTGATATGATGCATATGTACGGAATATCTTTGTATAAAACCGGTGAATACAAAAAGGCTTTGGGCAAATTAATAAAAGTAGCCGGAAAAATGGAAAAGGATTATAAGCTTTTTTATTATATTGGACGGTCATTTGAAAATCTAAATGATTTGAAAAATGCAGCTAGATATCTTGACCATGCAAGAAAATTGAATTATCTTGATGCCGATGTGAATCAGTCTCTTGTGAGGGTTTACAGGAAAAGGGGTAAATTGGAAATGGCAGAGATGATCCTCAGGGCACAAAAAAATATTCGGTAGGGAAGGTATTCCTAATTTTTCATGTAGGGAATTTTTATCTTTGTTGACATGCTATTTATTATTTTTTGAGATATTTCCTCAACTGAGCTGCCATTAATTCTGCCCTGAAGCAGGATGAGGTCTTTGTTTTTTAAGTCTATGCATCTCACCCATGCAGATGTTTTGTCTTTAAATCCAATTATAAGAAGATACCGCATCTTGTTTTTATATGCACTGGAGAGTTTTTCCAATATCTTGTTTTTTGTATCAAGGTATTTGTAATCGTACTTAATAAACATTTCTTTAAAACTTTTAACTTTATCCATGTATCTTTTGCTGCTCCACGTTCCATAGAGCAGTTTGGTTTTTCTTATATCAGTTATAATGTCATATGAATTGTTCTTTGTAAACATATATCTGTAAGCATTGATTATATCTTCTGTTACGACATTTTTGATATAATTTCCGCCAACACCGTATACCCTGTACCCCTTTTTTAAAAAGGAATAATACATTTCATTTAAATATTCAGATTTCAGGTTAGTGATTATTCCCAGGCTGGCATTTTTTGGTATAAGTTTTGTCTGGTAGATGTTTTTCTTTTTATCCATAAAGCTGATAAGGATAAGGGTTATCCTGTCAACAAGCTTAAAGATTTCCGTTTCCATTTTACCTACATTTGAAAAAGTTAAGACCCTGTTTGTCCCCCTGGCATATAATGTCATGACAATTTTTATCCTGTTATTGCTCAGTGGTGTAAAGTTGCCGTAAATAAACAGGTCGGAGTCAATTTTTTTTATTGCCTCGGGCAATTCAAAGAATTTATAATCCTTTTTTAACTTGATGTTGTATTTTTTCAGATTTTCATTGATCCGGTGGGGCTTTATTACATTGACATCAAAAATATTTTTTATTGAGTTTGCAAAGGAATTTGGGAAAATTGTTTGCAGGTAGTCATAATTTTTGTTATCGGATTTATTTACAAGATATCCAAAAGCCATAAGAGGTTTTGAATAAACCTTTGATGCAGATGTGCCTACAATAAAAACCGAGAGCAGGATTATGACAATTGATTTCATTTATCTTCTGGTCATGCTTTTGATAAAATGATCTACAATGGTTTCAATGTTATCACCATAACCTGTGGGATAATTTTCAAGCCATATTATTTCATTGTTTTCAAGGCTGATTACCCTGGCCCAGCTGACTTCTCCCCAGTCTCTTAGATCCAAAAGAATAAGGTAATTAACCTTCCACTTGGTTTTAATCTCAGATAAGAGTTCAGCTTTGCTGATTTCGAAATTATACATGTGCAGTTTGAAAATATTATTATATGTTTTTTCCATGGAGAGCAGTGAGTTTGATGCATCACCGCTGAAGGATATTTTTTTAAGATCTGAAATGTCAAATATATCACCGAGCCTGTAAAAATCAGCGGCATTAATCGCTTTTACATTAAAGCCCTTTGCAAGGAATTTAGCTAAAACAACATTCTTTATGTTATTTGGTGAATCAATAATTACTGCGACGCTTGATCTTGAAGGGATCGTCCTTTTGGTATATTTAACCGATTTTTTTGTACTGCAAGAAGACAAAATGAAAGTTAAAACAGTTAAAGATAATATTGTTATTCCCCATTTTTTATGTTTCAGCATTTAACTACCTCTTACTATAATTATTTTAATAGAAGGAAACTCATATAATCTAACAAATGAATTTCCCTGTGTGAAAAATAATAGTTAAAACTGCTTTTGTTTTTTAATTACAAAAGCAGTTTTAAAATATACACATAATATTATTATATAAAATTCTTTATAAAATGTCAAATAGAAAATGCAAAGCAAGTATTATTATTTTTTCTTTTTGATGTCCTTTTTTTCTTTGGTTTTATTCTGTTCTTTGTTTTTATCCTTATTTTCTCTCATTTTTTTCAGGTAGTTCTTAAGGCCCTCTTTATTTACCTTGCTTTCAGCAATTAAAGTCATCAGGTATTCATTGGATTTGAGCTTTGATTTTTGTAGAAAGATTTGCTGTTTTATTCTTCTGATTATATTTTCGTCAATGGGTACGCCTCTGAAAAGTTTTTTATTTCTTTTATAAAACTTTTCAACTTCCTCGTTTGTGACTTCAACTTTACCCTTTAATTTTTTGCCAAGATAGTATGCCGAAACGGCCTGCATCTTTCCAATTTCCTCTGCAATTTTAAGTTCCTTTTGATCTACCGTATCATCTTGAAAAGCTTTTTTGTAAAGAAGTTTCTGTGCAATGAGTTGATCGAGGAAAGTCGTTTTAACTATATACTGTTGAACCTGGGGACTCAAAACTGACGTGTCTTCTGCAAGCTTATCAACTTCTTCATTTTTTTCAATGTTTAATAATAACTTGTTTTGGAGATAATAAAAACTCATGAACTCATCTATTGTTATTTTATCATCATCAATTTTTGCAGCCCAATCATTACCGCTGAATTTACTGCATGAACTAAATGAAGTAATAAGAATAAAGAGAATTATTAGAAAAAGTCCTTTTGATTTCATACTAAGATATCCTTTTTTATTATTTTTTGAAGTGCTAATTAAAAATAAATTCATATAATTTTAATTTTATAGAAGTAAAATAGTTATTGTGATATTTGTTGCAACCACTTTTTTAGCTCAACAAGCTTTTTTTCAACATTTTTCATATTTGGCCTGAATATGAGGATTTCATTATTTTCAGGATCAACCGAAAGCCTTGGATCAATTTTTATTTGTTCCACCAGTTTTTTAAGATCAATTTTCGATTGTTTTGAAATTTTTATTTTTATAGATTTTGAATCCTCAACAATTTCTTCGATTAGTAAAGACGATGCCAGTGCCCTTAACCTTTCCAGTTCGATCAATATTTTTACTTCCTCCGGGGGTAACCCAAACCGGTCGATTAACTCTTCAGTTAGTTTGTCCACTTCGGCTATACTCATGCAGGATTCATATCTCTTGTAAAATTCAATTTTCTGTCTTTCATCATTTATGTAATTATCGGGAATATAAAAATCTGTATTTATAAACAGGGGAGTGCGGAAAACCGTTGAGACCTGTTCTCCCTTGAGTTTTTTAATTGAATCCTCAAGCATTTGGCTGTAAAGGTCAAAGCCCACATCCATTATGCTTCCCGATTGTTCTTTGCCCAGGATGTTTCCGGCACCTCGTATTTCGAGATCCTTCATGGCTATTTTAAAACCGCTTCCCAGCTCGGAGTACTCAGATATTACCTGCAGCCTTTTCTGTGCTTCTTCGGTGAGTGCAACGTGCTTTGGGTAAAACAGATATGCATATGCCTTAATGGTTGACCTTCCCACCCTTCCTTTAAGCTGGTACAACTGGGAAAGCCCGAATGTGTCGGCCCTGTTGATAATTATTGTATTTACATTGGGAATGTCAAGGCCCGACTCGATTATTGTAGTAGACAGGAGGAGGTCATATTTTTTGTTCATAAAGTCTATCATGATATCCTCAAGTTCATGTTCATGCATCTGTCCATGGGCTACGGCAATTGAAATTTCGGGCATAAGTTTTTCCAGCATTGCAGCATGGGCATCAATCGTCTTAACCCTGTTATGCACAAAGAAGACCTGTCCGCCCCTTTCCACCTCGTTTAGGATTGCCATTCGAAGAATATCGGGGTTGTCTTCCATTACGTAGGTTTCTATTGACTGGCGGTTCTCAGGAGGTGTGGCAATAATGGAAAGGTCACGTATTCCAGCAAGAGACATGTGGAGAGTCCTCGGTATGGGTGTGGCGGTAAGGGTTAATACATCAACCAGTGACCTGAATATTTTCAGCTTTTCCTTATGCCTCACGCCGAATTTCTGTTCCTCGTCAATTATGAGGAGCCCCAGGTTTTTAATTGATATGTCCTTGCCCAGCAGTGCGTGGGTGCCGATGATAATATCAATTTGTCCCAGGGAGAGTTTTTCCCTGGCTTCCCTGATTTGTTTTGGGCTCCTGAACCGTGATATCATGTCAATCTCAATGGGGTAATCTGAAAATCGTTTAACAAATGTTGAAAAATGCTGCATTGCTAAAATTGTTGTTGGTACCAGTATTGCCACCTGCTTGCCCGCCATTACAGATTTAAATGCAGCCCTTATGGCAATCTCTGTTTTGCCAAAACCCACATCACCGCATATTAGCCTGTCCATGGGCTTGTTTTTTTCCATGTCATCCTTAACATCTTCAACGGCGGTAATCTGGTCCGGAGTTTCCTCGTACTCAAAGAGGGTTTCGAATTCCTCCTGCCATGAAGTGTCCGGGGGGTACTGAAATCCTTTTAGGGCGCTTCTCTTTGAATATATCTGGAGGAGTTCCTTTGCTATCTCTTCTGCAGCCTCCTGCGCTTTCTTCTTAATCCTGTTCCATGCTGATTTTTTGCCAAGACAGTCTATCCTTGGTTTTTTGCCTGTCATGCCGATATATTTCTGCACCATTGTTATCTGGTCCAGCGATACATAGAGCTTATCGCTTTCGGCATATTCGATCATGAGGAAGTCTCTTTCAATACCTCCGGCGGACATCCTTTCAATTTTTTTAAATATACCTATTCCATGGTTGATATGTACAACGAAATCATCGGGTTTAAGGTCGAGAAAGGAATCAATGGGCCTGGATGTTTTTTTCTTAAACTGTTTTTTCTTTCTGTAACTTTTACCAAAGATCTCATTGTCCGAAATTATCGTAATTTTGCTGTCCTTTAGTTCGAGACCCTCTTTGTAGGGGGAAATTATAATATTAAACGGGTTGTCTTTATTGATAACCTCGAAATTACTGTCCGGTTCAAAATCGCTTAAAAGATCATATAACCTTCTTGCCTGTCCTTCGAAACCGGTAGTAACAATTACCTTCCAGTTATTTTTAAGCCTCTGTGAAATTTCTTCTCTAACAAATTTCATTTTTCCCTGGTAATTGGGAATGCTCTTCATGTTCCATTTCAGTGATTCCGCAGACGTGGTTATTGCCTGCAGCTGAATGGACCTGTTAAGGGTTTCGTCAAAAGTATTGGTGTCCAGAAGTTCATCGGGCTTAAGGCAAAGTGTTTTGTCCTTTTTCTTTTTGTAGAGGTCTCTGAATATTTTTTCCGTCAGGTTCTTTTTAGAGATAAGTTCCTGGGTTTCTAAAAAGATTACTCTATGCTTTTCCGGAAAGTATGACGGCAGGTTAGTATCCTCAATTATCAATGGGAATATATCTTCAATGCCCCTTATTTTATCGATCTTTCCATCATCAATTTGATTTTCAATCTCATCGGTGAGTTCCATACCCTTTTGGGATGCTTCTTTTAGTATTTTGTATATTTTTTCCTTCTCCTTTGAAAAGAGAATGAGTTCGCGCCTGGGATAAATGGTTATCGATTTGAGCTTTTGAATTGACACCTGGCTTCCAATATCAAATTCCCTTATTGATTCCAGGGTGTCTCCGAAGAAATCCAGCCGCACGGGATTTTCCTGCGAGGGAAGAAAGATATCTATAATTCCCCCTTTAACCGAAAAGTGGCTGAATGCTTCAACCCTGAACTCCCTAGTGTAGCCGTATGTTACAAGCATTTCAACCAGGTCGTCAAAGGGATAGTCGTCTTTCACGTTAAGGGTAACGCCTTTTTGGATGAAGTAACTCTTGTGGGGCAGTTTCCTTATGAGCGATTCCACTGTAGTAATGATTATCATTGGAGAACCCTCAAGCATCCTGTAAAGGGAAGTGATCCTGTGGCGCTCAACAGATTCTATGGGTGAAACGAATTCGTAGGGCAGGGTCTCCCATGGTGGAAGTTTGCAGACCCGGCTTTCGTCAACAAGACAGGTGAGGTCTACGTAGAGTTTCTGCATCTTCTGGGAATTTTCGGTGACTATTATTATTTGCTCTGAGCAGTGGTTATAGATTGATGCAATTATTACGGGAAAGGAGGACGGCGCAATGCCTTCAATGAGGAGCTCGCTACCGGGGGAGGTATTAAAATATTTTATAAATTGCTTAAATTCTTCGGATGAAGAGAATTCATCTATAACAGATTTCAGTATCATAGATGACAATTTTACAGGATGAGTTATTCTTGCAAGTAAAATATTGGAATTGAATATATCCGGTAAATTGTGAATTTCTAGTTTGGAAAGATTACATCGTCAACATAATCGACCGACTTTTTCAAACATTCTGCGCAGAATGGCACCTTCATCTTTTTTAATTCCTTGCAGCTCACTGAAGGGGCAAAAGAAAGGAAGTACCTGGTAAAATCATCAATCTTATGGTGATGATCTGTTTTTTCAAGAATATACTTGGCGGCAAAATACATGCCGCATTCTCCTTCAGGCGCCTTTCCAAATCCCTTCTTTTTAAACTGTTTAATTGTATCATCAGTAATAAAGGGAAGGGTATCCTTAAATGCCATGGCCACGGCCTGGGCACAGTTTAATCTTTTGTTTTTATTCTCACCAAGAAAGTGTTCCTTTGCCACAACTCCAGTCATTATACTACCTCTTTATAGTTATAATTTTTAATATTAATAGTATCCATGGTATTCCATGGAAGAAAAGGTCGAACCAGTCTATGGGACGGCTCAGGGTACCTTTAAGCAGCATGTTTATCTTTTCCCATATATGGGGCGGATTAAAGGGGGCCAGTCCCAGTGTAAGGCACAGGATGATAACCAGTGACCAGTCCATTTTTCGTATAAATTCAATTATTGTATCCATATCTATTTCCTCTTTTTAGACAAGATAATAAATACGGGCGATTTGTCAATAAATAATTAAAGTATTTTATAAAAAACTTAAATAACGAGGTGTTTTCGAAAAGATGAAGTTACTCTGAGCAATATAAATGCTGCTCAAAATTTTGCTCAGAGTAATTATTTTTTAAGATTTATGGCCATATTATTGACAGCAGAAATATAATAATTATTTTAGATTGCTCAGAGTAATAAAATAGTATCATTTACAGGTATATTTCATGAAAGCATGGTTAAACGGTAAGTTTATCAAATGGGACAGGGTAAAGGTCAGCCTCCTTACGCACAGTTTTGGAAGGGGCTCAGCCCTCTTCGAGGTCCTTGATATAGTGTCCAACGAAAACGGTACAGCCCTTTTCGGTATTGATGAACATATAGACAGGCTCTTTAATTCTGCACGGCTCATGTATATGAAACTCCCCATGACAAAGGAAGAAATAATCCGTGCCTGCATAGACACTGTGAAAAAGAATAAAACCAGGGTGGGCATGTTAAAGCTATATGCATATTATTCCGGTATTGAACTCACATCAATTCCCAACGATACCACCATTGATATTGCTATATTCACAATAGACTTTAATAAGATGCATCTGGACCTGGAGGAATTATCAAAACCCGTGGACGTGCTCATATCCTCCTATAGAAAATACCATCCCCAGAGCGTGCCTGTACAGGCCAAGGTATCGGGCAACTATGTTAATCCATACCTGTCACTTATGGAGGGAAAGGAAAAGGGGTTAGACAATGTTATAACACTGGACCTTTCGGGAAATATTGCAGAAGGCGCAACCTCCAGCGCTTTTTTTGTAAAGGATGGAAAGATTAAGGTCCCCGCCCTTGATAATGTACTGAGCGGTATTACAAGGATGGCCGTTATTGAGGCTGCAAAGGATATTGGAATTGAAGTTGAAATTACTGATATTCCCCATGAAGAGGTGGGTGAATTTGAAGAGGCCTTTTATTCCGGCAGCGTTCAGCATGTTCAGCCCATCAGGTCAATAGATGGTAAAACACTTTCAGACTGCTGCCCCGGCCCTGTTACCGAAAATGTCATGGGGGCAATGAAGGATGTTTATGAAGGTAAAAACAGCATGTTAAACAGATGGCTCACCTATATTAAGGGTGTTTAAGAAAAGGCCTTTTCAATTTCAGGCACAAGCTTAACAGCCTCAGACGCTATTTCTTCAATGCTTTTTTTAACGCGTTTTCCCTTTACCCTTCTCATTGTCGTTATCTGTAAGCAAAGCCCGGGCCTCCCACCGGAATTTTTTATATTACCCAGTGCCCTATCGCTCCAGCGATCACTATCGTGTCCCAACACGGTAGTTAAAAATATTACATTTTTGCTATCAAATTGGTTGAGTGACAGAAAAGCACGGATAGCCATGCTTAAAGCATTACCCCATATGGGTGAGGCTATGATAATATTGCCGTATGCTGACATGTCGGGGCGCTCGGGCTCTATGGATGTTTTAATGTTGAATAAACCTGCCAGGACTGCACAGAAGAACCCCCATTTGCCTGCCCTGTTTTTGAGGTCCTTTATTTCAACTATATCAGCACCCAGCTTTTTCCCAAGTGCCTCACATGCGGCTTTTGTTTTGCCCGTGCGTGAATAATACAGTATTAGCGTCTTTGACATTTTTATCTCCCTGCTAAAAGGTAAAATTAAAAGGTTTTCACGAAGCTCCGTGTGAAATTATTTGTTTTTTTGTTCTAATTAAAGTCCTTTCTTTTCTTCATATAGTCCCTGGTCATTTTTGTTACTATACCCGACAGGGCGATAACCCCTATGAGGTTGGGCAGGGCCATTAGCGCATTTGCGATATCACAGAGCCCCCAGACGGTCTTAAGTTCAAGAATTGCACCGATTGGAATAAGTACGACAAAAATAATTCTATAGTAAATCACTGCCTTTTGGCCAATTAAAAATTCTGTACTGCGGTCTCCATAGTATGACCATCCGATGAGCGTGGTAAAAGCAAATACGGCAAGGCCGATTGAAACGACATACCTGCCCGCATAGGGGAGGGTCGAGGTAAATGATGCCGAAGATAAAGTCGCTCCGTCCAGGCCGGTTTCCCACTTGCCCGATATTATTATCACCAGTGCTGTCATTGTGCATATTACGATCGTATCTATAAAGGGGCCAAGCATTGCAACAAGGCCTTCCCTTACGGGTTCACTGGTCTTGGCCGGGGCGTGTGCAATGGCAGCGCTGCCCAGGCCGGACTCATTTGAAAATAGTCCCCGGGCAACGCCAAAGCGCATTACCGCCCAAACTGTGGCTCCTGCAAATCCGCCGGAAGCGCTTTTTGGAACATTATTAAAGGCATAATAAAAAATCTTTTTAAATGCCGGTATGATGCCATCATAGTTTAAAAATAATACAATAAGGGCTGCAATAACATAGAGTATCGCCATGAGGGGGACAAGCCTTGATGTTACATTGGCAATTCTTCGTATTCCCCCGATAATAACAAGGCCCACAAGAAGGGCCACAAAAATCCCCGTGCCCAGTTTATTGATACTGAACACATCGTGGAGCGGATTAGCCATGGAATTTGCCTGTGCAAGGTTACCAATGCCAAAGGAAGCGATTACCGTGAAAATGGCAAAGAGGACACCGAGCCATTTTTTTTTCAGCCCCAGTGCCAGGTAATATGCCGGCCCTCCCGATACAACACCTTCGTCATTAATTTTCCTGAATTTTTGCGCCAGGAGGCAGCTGTGATATTTAATGGACATGCCCAAAAGGGCGGTAACCCACATCCAGAAAACAGCACCTGGACCACCGGCAGCTATTGCTGTTGCCACTCCTGCTATATTTCCCGTACCGATTGTGGCCGAAAGGGCAGTGCTGAGAGACTGGAAATGTGTTGTTTCTCCTTTTTCGCCGGGCTGGTCATATTTGCCCGTAATTAATCCCCATCCATGGGCAAAGCCCCTGAACTGAATGCCCCTGCTTCGGAGTGTCAGGAATACTCCCGTTCCCAGCAGTGGAATAATCAGGGGAAGCCCCCACATGAAGTTGCTTATTGCCTGTATGCCCTGGCTTATTTCGCTTAGAATTGGTTGTATTGATTGGTAGTTCATAATATGTCCTTTCTATTTCAAATAATTTTTCAAGAAAATATGTCAAGCTTTTATCATTATTTTTAATACATGAATAAAAAAACAAGCCCCCCATAACCCTGGCGCCATGGCCGCTCTCGGCCAACCACATGACAGGATGTCATGATTGTTGGTTGCCATTAAGACATCCATGCCTGTTAGATGATGTTGATGGCCCTTCGGGAAGCTTAGCCAGAGCGCCCTGAGCGAAGCGAAGAAGAGCCCTTGGGGTAGATGTGCCGAAAAGCGTTTATCCGGAGGGGGGCTTAAAATATTTTGATATATTGGATGCCAAACCTGCATTATCATATGCATTGATGAAGTTATTGGATAAAATTTGAGTTTTTTCTTAATTATTTTATTGACTATAATTTAAGCTGCAAATAGCTTAAGGAGGATTCGGTGAAAAAAATGAAACTGCAAAACAAGAGTAAAATGAAAAAAACAGTTATAACATATGGAATGGTATTATTATTTATCCTGGTTTTCAGCTCCAATGCGTCTGCTGTTTTTGTAAAGGGATTCAGGGTAGTGGGTAAAACGGTTGATATTGACCTTAGCCATATTATTGCTACTGAGAAACAGGAGATGTCCAGGGAAAAGATTAAATCCATAGGAAAATCAATTAAAAAGGAATACCACAAACTGGGGTATAAGGCCTGCTATATTAAAAAAATTATAATAGGGAAGGACGGATTTATTGAAATCTACCTGCATGAATCTAAAATAATGGGGATTATGGTAAGTGGTGTGGAGGAGAGCAAGTGCAGGGAAATTGAAGCATTTCTTTTACCTGTCTCCGGAGAGATATTTAATGTGAATACATTAAACAAGCGAACTGAAATGGCAAAGAGGATATTTAATTTAGGCAGGATCAGGCTATCACCAAAAAGAATTGAGGGAGACCATATATTTATTGCAGTTACGGTGAAAAAAAAGGAGGGTGAGTTTTACGGGCAGGTGGCATGGGATATGGCTTACGGAATTTCTCCGCTCATTGGTTATTATCATCCCTTTGAGAAAACCGCACTTGACATATCAGTATTAGCGGGATTCACAAATGAGGATTTCAGAAGGATAGAGGGCAGTGTTAAGTTTTTTTTATTTTCTGAAAAGAACCAATCAGCTTTCTATTTTGGAGGCAGGTCGGGAATGATAGTAGACAGGTGGGAAGTTTTTCAGATAGATTACGAAACTGTTTTTGGCACTCCCGTAACAGGCTTTTTATACAGGTATTGGCTGTTCAGTTTAGATTTCAATTTCTCCGAAAGAATCATGAAGATAAAGGACTATCCGAATTTTGATGACCTAATCTACGATTCAAGGTTAAGTATAGATTTACTGTTAAGTAATAATGATATGGTCATTGATAAAAGAAGGGTATGGAATGTTTTATTTAATATGTCCGGGGGGTGGGATAATCTTAATGATTTTCTTTATTTTATAACTTCCATAGAAGCAAAGAAGCCATTATTCCCCTTTCAGTGGTTACGGGCTATTCCAAAATTTAATCTTTTTTATACCACATCCAATAAAAGATTATTCTGGAGTTACGTATATGATTTTGACCTCATTGGCTTTTTTGATGATTTAACGGCAACGAGATTCAAAATTGTATTTGGATTGGATCTGGAGTTTGAGATACTTAATGATCAATTATATATTGGGCCTCTCATTAATTCAGGATATTTTATTGATGAAAGCGATAAATGGACTTTCAAAACAGGCACGGGTATAAGAGGCCTGGTTAAAATATCAAATTTAATGCTCATCATCTCTTATTCCTGGGACATAACAGGTCACCCGGAGAATGGCGGTGTTTTGTTTATGGTTGAAGGAAAGTTTTAGCTAATAGCTCGAGATATCCATTATTTTTTCTTTATGCTTTACAATGTATCCAATTAGTTTTTCAATTTCTTCTATTGTATTTGTCAAAGAAGTCTTTGCGTCATTTAAGAATTGATGTTCAGTTGTACCATAAGCTTTTTTTTCATCGGTTTTTTTATTATCAATAAATTGCTTGAGATTTATTAGAAGTTTATAGACATTTTGATAAACATCATCAATTGAGTTAATCATTTCATAGTAATAAATAAATTTCATTACCTTTGATTGTTTGTCAAAGAGTTTTTCGATTATATCCCTGGCAGACTGGTCCATTTTTGCCTGGTAATAACTCACTGATCGTGGATAGCTGGTTAGTTCCCTGTGATAATTTTCAAACTCATCAAATTTCTGGATAGCATCAATTTCAATGCTCCGGAAAATATCGTCCAGTGTAACACTTTCCGCTTTGTTCTCCTTGGGGAAGGCCTTTGAATTTTTAATGTTCATTATAATTCCTATGAGCCGTTCCTTATGGGTGGAGATGTTTGAAATGGTACTTGATATAAAGTGATTTACATCTTTTGTGTATGTTGTATTCTCATCCCCCCTTTCTAAAAACTCATTATTATCTTCAATATCAAGTGCAACATTGTCTTCGCTTTTTCTCTGGATTATTTTCTGCTGCATAGAGGTAACATCGCTGTTATGTGTTCTCACTAATTTAATGATATCAATTTTTTTTTGAACTTTGTCGTATTTTAAGCCATATATGTTTCCGTCATTGTCCAGGTATCTGTTGTTCATATCGTAAACAGATACTTTTGATGTATCAATATCGGAAATTTTATTTATTCTAATAATTCTATTTTTCATATTTTTACTTAGCGTTGATGAGCGCGCAGGTTTCCTTATACTTCATCCTTTATAGATTCAGTGATGGTTTTCTCAAATTCAACTGCAATATAGGAATCTCCCTTTGATATGAATTTAACAAATTTTTGCGCTATTTTAGAGGGGTTGTTTTCTAAAAGCCCCGTTCTTACAATTGATCCCAGCACATTGTATTTATTTTTTTTTGTTGAGAATTTTACCCTTACCGGCATGCCGATGGCAACTCTCTTTTTAGAGATAATAAATACACCCCCACGGCTTATATCAAGAATGAACCCCTTGCATTTTTCCGGAGTGTCTTTATCGGGATCAATAATTTCAGGATTTCCTTCATAATAGTCGAACTTTGTTTTAATATCACAGCTGTATCTGGAGTATTTACGTTTTTCCGTCATATTTATCCTCTTAAAAAAAATTTGTTCTTGAAATAAGATACCAAATTGGAAAAAAATGTCAAGTCTTGTTTTAGGATTTATATTATTATTGTTGACTAACTTTGTAAATTATTAATAATCTTGTTATTAACTGGATCGGCAAATGTGGGCTTTAATTTCAATTATTTGCATGCTTAAGGGAAAACAATGAAAAAAAAAGATACCAGAATAATTATAGTGACCGGTGGTGTTTGTTCCTCCCTGGGGAAGGGCATTTCAATTGCTTCGCTGGGACTCCTCCTTGAAGGCCACGGATATAAAATATCAATTATTAAAATGGATCCATATATTAATATTGATCCAGGGACCATGAGTCCCTACCAGCATGGTGAAGTATATGTTACTGAGGACGGGGCTGAGACTGACCTTGACCTTGGGTATTACGAAAGATTTACAAATTCAAACCTTACCAGCAGAAATTCAGTATCTACTGGTCAAATATATTATTCTGTTATTCTCAGGGAAAGAAAGGGCGATTATCTCGGCAGGACTGTGCAGGTGATACCCCACATAACTAATGAGATAAAAAAAAGAATTTATGATGTGGCCAATGATGAGGACCTGGATTTTGTTCTTGTAGAGATTGGCGGAACAGTGGGCGATATTGAATCGGTTCCTTTCCTTGAGGCCGTGAGGCAGATACGTCATGAGCTTGGCAGGGAAAGGGTTATGAATGTACACCTTACGTTAATACCGGTTATAACAGTTGCCGGTGAACAAAAAACCAAACCCACACAGCACTCTGTAAAGGAATTAATGGAGATTGGTATAATCCCCGATGTTCTTTTATGTAGAACGAGCCTTCCCCTGGCTGATGAATTAAAGAGTAAGATCGCACTTTTTTGTAATGTTTCCGAAAAGAACGTCATTTCCGCGGAGGACATTAGCGGTTCAATATATGAAATTCCATATATGTTTCATAAAAATAATTATGATAAAATTGTTCTTGAGCACTTCGGGCTCAAAGTTTCAAAATTAAAGCTTCCTGCCTGGGATAAGTTTCTTAAGGCATATCATAATCCCCTTAGAAAAGTAACAATTGCTGTTGTGGGGAAATATATCTCTCTTCAGGACTCCTACAGGTCCATTTATGAGGCCCTTTTTCACGGGGCCGTGGCTAACAGGGCGGAACTTGAGATTGTTAGAATCGATTCTGAGGATATTGAAGGGATGACCCTGGCTAAGTTAAAAAGAAAATTTTCAAATGTTGACGGTGTCCTGGTGCCGGGGGGATTTGGAGTGCGGGGTATTGAAGGGAAAATTATGGCAATATCCTGTTTAAGAAAAAGCAAAATACCCTTTTTTGGAATCTGTCTCGGTTTGCATTGTGCTGTCATTGAGTTTGGCCGGAATGTATGCGGCCTTGAAAATGCAAATTCCACTGAATTTGAACCTGAAAATGAAAATCCTGTAATATCCCTCCTTGAAGAACAGGAAATAATTGTAGATAAGGGGGGTACAATGAGGCTCGGTGCATTCTTGTGCAAATTTCAGGAGGGTAGTAAAATAAAAAAGATATATAATGTGGCTTCCGTAAAGGAGAGGCACAGGCATAGATTTGAGTTTACAATGAGGTATAAAGAATTATATGAGAAGAAGGGTATGAACTTTGGGGGGATTTATCCCACAAGTAATCTAGTTGAGACAATAGAGATTAAGGACCATCCCTGGTTTATAGCAACCCAGTATCATCCGGAATTCAAATCGAAACCTCATAAACCGCATCCCCTGTTCAGGGATTTTATTAGGGCATCAATTGAATATAGAGAGAAAAAGAAATAATGGAAGAAAATAATAGTAAAGACTATAATCTTGCCTACTTAGAAAGGCAAATGCATAATCTTACAAAGCTTGTGGGAATTAATAATATCATTAATTCCACGCTGGATATTAAAAAACTTCTTTCACTGATCATGGAAATAATTAAAGATATTATGGATGCCGAAGCAAGTACCCTGCTTTTATATGATGAGGAATCTGAAGCACTGGTTTTCAAGGTTGCATTGGGAGAAGCCGGGGAGGAACTCCAGGAGAAATACAGGGTTTCCCTGGGCCAGGGAATTGCAGGCTGGGTTGCACAAAACAGAAAACCGCTCAATGTCCTTGACGCATATACCGATGAGAGGTTTGATCCAAATTTTGATAAAAAGACGGGCTTTAAAACCAAATCAATTCTCTGCACGCCACTGCTGTTTAAAGGCAAACTCCTTGGAGTAATACAGGCTATCAATTCCATAACAAAACCGCATTTTGATGATGAAGATGTAAATCTTTTTAAAATTTTCAGTAATCAGGCGGCCCTTGCTGTCCAGAATGCCATGTTTTTCCAGAATGCCCTGGAAGAAGAGAGGATTAAAATTGAATTGCAGTCGGCAAAATCAATTCATGAATCACTTGTCCCCATTTATGTAAATAAAATAAATAAGATCAATATTGCGGCAAAATCTGTTTCGGCAAGAGAAGTGGGAGGTGAGTTTCATGGGGTGTACAAGATCAGCGATGACCATGTTGGTGTAGCTTTAGTGGATATACATCAGAAAGGGCTTCCCGGGGGGCTTCAGGCATCAATAATGAGCGGGGCGTTGAGATCATTGGTATGGACAAAAGGTAAAAATCCTTCACACCTTATAAAAATACTAAACAGGATTATCTCCGATGATCTAAGTTCCATCAGCAATGTGTCTATCTTTTACGGTTTGGTCGACTGCAGTGAAAATACATTGAATTACATTAAAGCCGGTGTTGTTTATCCCATTCTTGTGAGAAATAAAGTTGCCAGGTATTTCAGGTTTGACAGCAAATCTTTTGGCACCGAAAGTTCTGGAATAAAAAAGGTTAAGGTGAAATTACAAGCGGGGGATATGTTTGTAATAATTACTGACGGAATGCTTAATATTAAAAATAGAAATGGTGTGAAGCTTGGTTTAAAAGATGTCATGGCCTGCCTTGAAGGTGATTTCAATAAGCCCGAAGAGGTAATAGAAGGGGTGATTGATTATACCGATAATTTTTATAATGGCCTGGAGAAGAGGGAAGATATCTCAATTGTTGTTTTTAAGGTAGACTGAAGAGTTTCTGATTTTTAGTTTTATCATAAACAAATTTTACCAAAAAAATTAGAGGTTGTCATGAGTAACTATGTTTCAGTAATCTTTTGTAGGAATTGCAGCTCAAGATATGTTGAAGTATCTAAGTGGACTGCTGACGGGAAGGCGATTTTTCACTGTAGAACCTGTGGGAATAGTATGGAAACATCAAAGTTTACTCTGGGCAGGGCCAGTGTCAATAATTCGGGTTTGCAGGAAGCACGTGATACAATTGCCAAAAAGGGTAAGTATGAGAAGTAATGTTAATTATACTTCCTAAATATTCTTTTTGTAATTACCTGAATAAAGAAGAAAATCACTCTAATAAATCTTCCTATCCTCCAGGGTTTTGTAATAATTCTGTAAAACCAGTCCAGGTTGCGTTCCATAAAGTAGGGAGGCGCTTTTCTGATTTCACCTGAAATAATATCAATGCATCCGCCCACACTTATAAATATGGTATTATTAAACTCTTTTTTAACTCTATTTATCCATAAAATGTCTTTTGGGAATCCAAGGCCCACAAGCACTATGTTTGCCTGGGATTTTCTAATTGCCTCAACAACGGATACTTCTCTTTCACTATTGAAGTAGCCGCCATGCCTGCCCACTATCCTGATTTTTGGGAATGATTTTTTAATATTTGAAAAGGCCTTCTCAACTATTTCCGGTTTTGCGCCAACAAGAAATATTGTATATTCTTTAATTTCAGAAATTCTAACAAGGTCCATAATAAAGCTTATCAGGGAGATAGTCTCTTTTAAAGGATTTTTCAGCATTTTCGATGCCCATTTTATTCCGGCACCGCAGGCAATACGCATATCGGCCCTGTTAGAAATGAGCTTAATGTCGTTGTTTGCTTTTATTCTTTTTATTTTGTAGGGATTCAGAGGAATGATATGATGAACATTCCCCTCTGCTATCATATCCATTACTTTAACAACTGCCTGGGATCTGGTGAAATTATTAATTCCAACGCCAAGAATATTTACAATATTAGCATCATCAATACTAACCTGGTTGTATTCAAGTATGAGGTCTCTCTCTTCCTTGTAAGAGTCATAATATATGGAATCGTCTGCCATTAAAATTCCACCTCCAAATTAATTTTGCATAAAGTAAAGTTTAGTATTCTCTTTTTATAGCACAAAAATCCCCGCACATAGAGCACTGGTCATCCTCTCCTGAGGGGCTTTCTTCCCGATAAGATTTTGTCTTTTCAATATCAATTGAAAGTTCAAACATTTTTTTCCAATTTCTTTCCTTTCTGGCACGAGACATATCATTGTCCCATTTCATTGCTTTTTTGCCAAGCTTTACTAAATCTGCCGCATGGGCTGCAATTTTTGATGCTATAACACCCTCCCTGACATCTTCAACTGTGGGTAGCCGTAAATGCTCAGCAGGGGTAACATAACATAAGAAGTCAGCACCGCTTGATGCTGCAATTGCTCCTCCGATGGCAGACGTAATATGGTCATATCCGGGTGCAATATCAGTAACCAGTGGACCCAGAACATAATACGGGGCTCCATTGCAAAGGTCTTTCTCAAGTCTAACATTGTCTGCTATCATGTCAAGCTTAACATGCCCCGGGCCTTCAATTATTGCCTGCACATCCCTGTCCCTGGCCCTTTGCGCAAGGTCTCCCAGGATTATCATTTCATGTATTTGCCCACGGTCACTTGCATCATGAATAGCTCCGGGTCTTAAACCGTCTCCAAGGCTAATGACTATGTTATATTCTCTTAAAATATCTAAAATCTTATCATAGTGTTCATACAATGGATTTTCTTTATTATTTTTTTTCATCCACTCAGCTAATATTGATCCCCCTCTGCTGGTGATCCCCACAATCCTTTCCTGGGAATTTAATGATTCGATGGCCTTTACGGTGACTCCAGAATGAATTGTCATGAAATCCACTCCGTCTTCTGCCTGCCGGATGATCACTTTAAGGAAATCATCAATTGTCATATCAATCAATGATTTCTTTTTATTCATCATGTCCAACGCCACTTCGTACAGGGGAACCGTGCCAAGGGGGACACTTGAATTCTCAAGAATTTCTTTTCTGAAATGGGATACATTGCCCCCAATGCTGAGGTCCATAATGGTATCTGCACCCGCTTTTATTGCAACATTCAGCTTTTCGAGCTCAACATCCAGGTCAAAGAGGTCGGGAGATGATCCGATATTAGCATTAATCTTGGTGCGAAGCCCTCTGCCAATGGCGACAGGATTGATATCTCTCCTATTGTTCCTAAATACTGCAATTTCACCCTTAGCGAAATACTCAAGAAGTTCTTCCATGGGTATCTCTTCAACTTTCGAAATATATTCAAGTTCGGTAGTAACAGTATTGTCTTTTGCTTTTTTGAAAATATTCATAATTATATTTTTACACTTATTCTCATTAGATTAATTGTGTAAACCTGGGGATTAGGAGATACTTAGGGATTGGTGGTTCATTTCTGAAAGTTGTCTATTCCTAAGACTTATTTTCCCGGGAAACTCCTTTTTTTACACAAAGTACTGGTTTCATATATTTTTAGTAATCAAAATAATGGAGGAAAATTATTTGGCTGTTTGATAAGTGTCAATGATAATTCATGAGATTTATTAATTTATTGAAAGAATTTAAATAATTATCAAATTGATGCTATAATAGTATTTATTAGAAAATTGTGGAATATTTTTTTTACAAAATTCACCGGTAAGGGTGAAAATGCCACAGGAGCAGTTGATTTTTCATTGACACTGGAGATAAATTCACATTAATAATCATTATAGAAACGATGTTATAATGGAATTTCGAAAATGAAGGTGGATATGAATAGGTTTAGCGAAATTAAGAAATTTGTTGAATTTGATTTTAGTAAAAACATTATAATTGAGCCGAAATCAAGATATTTAAAATTAAAGGAAATGCTCTTTGAAGTAATAGATACTTATAATCCCCAGGTCATTGTTAAAGCAGGTTTGGGAAATGGAAAATTGCTCTTTGAAATAGCGGAGAATTATGATTCCCTAGTTGTTGTAGTAGAACCTTCCTATGATAATGTTAAAAATTTTTTGGAACTCCATAAGGGTTCCGGGGCTCTTGAACAGATTAAGTTCATTGTGGGTAACTTTGAAGAGTTTCCCGTTGATTATTATGCTGCGAACCTGTTAATTAATATTGATATGTTCGATTTCATTGAATCGAATAAGGTCCTCGATGAATTTAGAAGGGCTATAGAATTTGAGTCAATCCTCTTTATTGCTTCTGTGGTTTTACATGAGGATGATATTGAAGGAGTTTATGACGATTTTATGAAGGTTGCCTTCCCAATTCACAATGACTATTATCTTGAAGTGGATTTAAAAACATTTATGGACCTCAATGAATTTAAATTTATTAAAGGCAAATTGGAATACTTTGAAGAGAATATCCCGGGCCAGCTTGATTATTTTGATGAATTGTATAATAGCAAAAAGGATGCACTGGACTTTATTAAAAAGAACAGGGAAGATTTTAACACACTTTATGGATTTAATGAAAATATAGTCAATCTTCCGTATTTTTCCGGGATATTTATGAGAAATAAAATACAGCCAAAGGATTCAAAGCTATAATGAAATTTATTTCAAAAAAATCGGAGATATCCGGTGAAGTTCATATCCCCGGGTCAAAATCGCATACAATCAGGGCTTTAGTTTTTGGTTTATTGAGCCAGGGGGAGTCGGTTATCGAATATCCCCTGGATTCCTCTGATACAAGGTCATGTCTTGATATGATAGAAAAATTCGGGGCAAAAGTGGAAATCCTGAAGAACCTGTGGAAAGTATCCGGAGTTGGCTCCAACATTCCCATTCCAGATAATATTATTGATATTGGGAATTCAGGCACATCATTATATATCGGCCTTGGGATTTCGTCACTGGTGGATGGGCACACGGTTTTTACCGGTGACAGCCAGATTAGAAATCGCCCGGCAGACGGGCTTATTGGTTCAATAAAAGATCTTGGCGGGGATGCATATTCCACCAGGTCGAACGGTAAACCTCCACTTGTTGTAAAGGGGCCTGTAAAAGGCGGGGAAACCTCAATTGAGTCTGTAACTTCACAGTATTTAACATCTTTGCTCATATCAACACCGCTGGCAAAAAGCGACTCACTAATCAGGGTCCCCCTGTTATACGAAGCTCCCTATGTGACAATGACCCTGGGATGGCTGGACAGGCTTGGAATTGAATATGAAAACAGGGATTATAAAGAATTTTATGTGAAGGGAAACCAGCAATACAGGAAGTTTAAAGAATTTATTCCCGCTGATTTTTCATCGGCAACCTTTTTTCTCGTGGCAGCTGCCATTACGGGGGGAGAATTGAATTTAATGGGCCTTGATTTTACCGATACCCAGGGTGACAGGGAGGTTGTAAATATACTGAAAGAAATGGGTGCGGAAATAGATATTGGCGAAAGGAATATTAGAATCAGGGGGGGCAGGCTAGAGGGCGGAGTGTTCGATTTAAATGCAATACCCGATTCATTGCCTGCACTTTCTGTGGCTGCATGCTTTGCAGAAGGAGAAACAAGGCTGGTAAATGTTCCCCAGGCAAGGTTAAAGGAGACCGACAGAATTTCAGTGATGCACAGGGAATTGAAAAAGTTGGGAGCTGATATTGAAGAATTGGATGACGGGTTGATTATAAGGAAGAGCAATCTAGAAGGTGGCGAAGTTGAAGGTTATGGTGACCACCGCATTGTCATGGCCTTTTCCGTTTGCGGGCTTGCACTTAAGGGCGGTGTCTCCATAACAACGGCCGAGTCCGTTGATGTGACATTCCCCAACTTTTTAGAGCTCATGCACAGCATTGGTTCAAAAATTGAGGTGGTTGATTAACAAAAGAGTTGAATTTTAACTCCTGTTTTACAATCTTGTTAATATTATGGATTTTAATTATTTCGGAGGTTAAGTCTTATGGCTGTCAGGGGAGTGAGGGGAGCTATTACTGCTGAATCAAACACTAAAGAGGAGATTGTTTCAAAGACCCGGGAATTGCTGGATAATCTTGTTAAAAGAAATAATATCGATATAGATGATATTTCTGCTGTCATATTTTCCGCAACCGATGATATTGATGCTGAGTTTCCTGCGGTGGCAGCAAGAAAACTTGGATGGATTTATACACCTCTTTTTTGTGCCAGGGAAATTCCTGTCCAGGGTAGCCTCAGCGGCGTGGTAAGGGTTTTGATGCTGGTAAATTCTGATAAAAAACAGAGTGAAATAGTCCAGGTTTACATGCATGGGGCAGAAAAATTGAGGCCCGATCTTAATCATGAGAATCATGACAAATACTATTCATCATAGGCAGATTTTTGAAAGACAATAAATTATTCCTTACCCGGGACTGACATATAGGTTTTCAATGAAAGAAAAATATAAGAAAATTGTTTTATTATTATCCATCTTTTTTGTTGTAATTTACAGTGAGCTTAAATCTCAGGAGAGCAGAAAAGTTGAAATTACTGCGCAGGGGATTTTGGCAAGAGTTGACCGGGTAATGGAGTATCCCCGTGGTGAAATTAAGGGTATTATTAAACATATAATGCCCGACGGGAAATCCTTTTCCATATATTTTAAAGGATGCATCACAAAGGAAGATTTTTTATTTATATTCAGAAGTAAGACGAGGGGGATGCAGCTTAAAGTCCTCTATAATTTAAGCGGTGAAGAAATATGGGTATTTAATATTCTATCCATTAAGCTGTATAATAAAAAGGGAATTGATAAATACGATTCGATTTTAGGGACTAACTTTTTCTACATTGATCTTTCAAATGCCGATTTGCAAAGCAACTATACAGCTTCAATTGTTGGTTCTGCCATTGTAAAGGGGTTTGACGCTTACAAACTAAAGCTGAAACCAATTTTTAAAGCAGGGCTGTATGGCTCTCTCACCCTTTATGTAAAAAAAGATAATTATATTCCACTGCAGATCGATTTTCACGATCGGGATAATGCTTTATTTAAATTTATGACAATTGCCAAGGTTAGAAAGCGCGGGAAAAGGGTAATTCCCATAAGGTACGACATGATGCATCTTAGAAGGGGAACCGTTACCATCCTCAACTTTTTCAGTTTCGATGAAGACGTAAAATTCGAAAAAGAAATATTTCGATCTGAAAAACTTGGCGGTTAATCAAATGCCTCAATACTTTATTAATTCTTCCGGTATAAAAGATAACAAGTGCGTGATTGAGGGCGATGATTATCACCATCTGGCCAGGGTAAGGCGTATAAAAAAAAATGATTCCATTCAGCTTAGAGATGAAAGGGGCATTTTGATTAATGCCAGGATCAGTAATATCACCCCCGCGGCTATTGAGCTTGAGATTCTTGATAAAGTATCAAATACTCAAATGCCAATTGATTTAAATCTATGCACCTGTTTAATAAAGGGAAAGAAATTTGATATAGTTGTGCAGAAGGCCGTTGAAATTGGCGTAAATTGCCTTATGCCGATTATTTCTGAAAGAACCATTCGCATACCGGAGAAGAATATAGCCACTAAGGTTAACAGGTGGAGGCGTATTGCCGCAGATGCCGCAAAACAGTGCCTTCGGGAAAATCTTCCTGTTGTTAAAGATATTCATTCTTTTGAGAATTTAATTGATTCAGATTATCCCGGTTTAAAGTTAATTGCCCATCCCGGAGGTGAAGATGAAAATAGTGATTTTCCCGGTGAATCTATGCGTAATTATATAATGAATAATAGCAGAAATGCCGGCGAAATCGACAGTGTCTATCTTCTTACGGGCCCCGAAGGGGGTTTTAGTGATGTGGAGCTTGAAAAAGCATGCAAAAAGGGGTGGTTAAAGTTCAGCTTTGGCTTTACCCAGTTAAGGGCTGAAACAGCTGCAATTGCTTTCTCGTCAATAATTATCTATGAGTGGATGAAAATCAAGGGGGAGGTTAAATGAATATAAGGCTAAATGGGGAGGATGTTGATTTTAACGGATCAAATGTTCATGATGTCATAATTTTTTATAAGCTGAAACCTGAAAGTGTTGTTGTTGAAAAGAACGGGGAAATAGTCCACCGGGAAAAATATGCCGAAGAAAATATAAAAGACGGGGATGTTATCGAAATTGTGAGGTTTGTTGGCGGCGGATAATTTAGACCGGGGATTATTCAATTAAAAAGCTGAAGAAGTTTAATACTTCCGTTTCGGAGTGAAGAATCTTGATAAAGTTCTGCAGTTTGACAATTTTAAAAATATCTTTAATTTGAGACGGAACATCGAGAAAGGCAATTTCACCTTTATTGGCCCTTATTATTTTTGCTGTTTTTATAAATGCGCCAATACCGGAACTGTCAATGTATTCCATTTCTTTCATGTCCACAATGATTTTTAATGCGCCTCCATTGATGAGAGTGTTTATGAAATGTATAATGTAATTTATATTACTCCCATCAACACCCTTTTTAAGGCATATTCTAAAAATAATATGATTGAAATTCAATGAGTCATCGGCAAGGGGATTGATTTTGATTATATCACAGTGGACATCCATTTATTAATCCTGTTGAAAATTATAAAATATATTTGGAACATTATCATACATTAAGTTTAAGAAATTTTATCGCCTCTTCCTCTGATTCAAAGATTTGGATAAACCTTTGAAGGTTTACTGGCCTGAATATATTAAGAATGTTTTCGGGAACCCTGATTAATCCGATATCTCCTTTTTTTGTCCTTAACAATTTTGCGGAATTTATCAGCATGCCTATGCCCTGGCTGTCGATAAAATCTAAATTATTCATATCTATGATTATTTTATTGAGCCCGCCGTCTATTAATGTTTTCAGGATTTTCCAGAGGTTATTTGTTTCATCTCTATCAATAACATCGGCTGCTTTTACTTTTAAGATGACGGAGTCATGTTCGATCTTTTCCTCATTCCTTGATGTTTGCAATATCGTGAAGTTCATATTAATTTATTATAAAATGAGAATATATAATCTCCCTTGTATTTAATAATTATATAAAAATTCCAATGCTTCATTTTCTTTATCAAATATTTTTATAAAATTTTGAAGGTTAATAATCTTAAGTACATGTTTTATTTCATGGGGTACATTCATTATAACCAGCGTGCCGGAATTATCATTTAACTGCTTTGCTGTGTTTATTAGAATCCCAATGCCGGAACTGCTAATGTATTCTAAGTTTTCCATGTCTACAAGTATTTTTTTTGCCCCACCGCTAATTAATATATCCATGAACAATGACAGGTTATGGGAATTATCAATATTAATTTCATCGTACAACAGGGCCTTGAATATTATTTTGCTATAATCAAAAATATCACTTTTTACCGTGGCCTCACATATTGTGTCAAAAGCTATTTTCATTAAAACCTCGTAATATTAGTATAAGTTATAATGGCTAAAAGTATAACGGTATATCCTCTTCCGATTTCAAAATCTTAACCAATTTCTGGAGATTAACTGTTTTAAAAATATTTTCAATATCTTCGGGAAGGTTAATTATGGCTGTATTCCCGCCTTCCTGATTCAGGGATTTTGCCGTATTGAATAGTACTGCTATTCCCGAACTGTCAATATATTCAAGGTCCATCATATCATATACAATATATTTTATACCCCCTTTTATGGTGGTTGATAAGAAAATCCAGAGGTCCTTTGATGTATCAAAATCTAATACGCCTTTCAATTCGATTTTCATTACTATTGTATCAAAATCAATCTCGTGGGTTAACCTGGGAGAGAGTTTTATGATCTTGCATATACTTTCCATTATAATCCCTTTTTGAAAATATTAAGTAACATCCTGTTGATATACCACTTATAGTAATAGTAATTTAAATTCAATATAGATTTATCATTGAGCCAAAAAAAATATCATTTTTAAAAATTAAAATCCACAACGACCATTGTAATGTCATCCTCCAATCCTTTTTTATTGTTAATTCCAGACCATTCTTTCACTGTATCTATGGATTTTTCCGTAAATTTTTCACAACTTAGATCGTGACTATTTAGAATTAAATTTTTAAAATTTTTATTACCGAACATTTCCCCCTTTTCATCCTTCGTTTCAAGTATCCCGTCTGTATACATTACAAAACGGTCCCCTTCTTCCAGGTCAAATTCATTAGTAGGAAAATTCTCTTCAGCCATCCAGCCAAAGGGCATGCCGTTATTTTCATTAAAAATTATTTCATTGTTCTTTTTTTTGTATAGAAGTGACGGCCAGTGTCCCGCGTTTGCCTGGTATAATTTTTTTTCTTCCAGGTCTATATATGCATAACATGCGGTGATAAATTGCCCTGATGTATGATTGAACATTGTCGCATTAATTTTAGACATGAGAACATCGGGCTTATCAGCATCTTCAAGAAAAAATGTGAATGTAACTCTCAACATGGCACAAATAATTGCCGCCGGTATGCCGTGCCCGGATACATCGGCAATGAGAATGCCAACCTTTTTGTCGTCAATAACCTGGATGTCATAATAATCACCGCCAAGTTCAAACATTGGCTCATACTGAACTGATATTGCAAAATTTTTCCCCTGGGGAATATCCTTTAGTATTATACTGTCCTGGATCTCATGGGCTATATGAAGGTCCCTTTTCAGTGATGATAATTCATCGTGAATCTTAACTGAGTCTTTTAGCGATATTAAGTTGTTAACCCTGGCGATTAGCTCCATTTTGCTAACAGGTTTTGTAACATAATCATTAGCTCCGGCATCAATACCCGCGGCAATATCAGCGGGTTTGTTTTTCGCTGTGAGCATCAGTATGGGTAATTCATACTGAGAATAGGTTTTCCTCAATGTTGAACAGAGTTCATAACCTGACATTCTCGGGAGCATTACATCAAGGATGAGCAGGTTGGGCAATGCGTTTTCTTCAAATATTTGTAAAACCTCTGAGCCAGTTGTTGCCGTTATCACCTCATATCCCTCCAATGTGAGGTGATTCAATATAACCTTTATGTTGATGGGTTCGTCATCCACAACAACGATCCTTTTCCCATTGAAGTTTTTAGGAGTATTGGCAACTTCAAAAATGGTTGAAGTATCCCTGTCTATTTTGTCAAGGTAATCTGTATTTATTTCAAGTGTGTTTTTAATATTTAAAACCAGTTGTTTTTCCTTTGATTCATTCAGGGAAAATGAAAAGCAGCTGCCCCTGCCGGGTGATGATTCAACCCATATTTCCCCTCCATGGAGCTCTACCAGTTTTTTTGCAATTGTAAGGCCCAGTCCTGTGCCTCCAAACTTTCTGGTTGCTGACCCGTCTACCTGCTCAAAGAGGTTGAATACGCTTTTGATCTTTTCGGGGTGTATTCCCATTCCTGTATCTTTAACATTTATTATGATTTTATCATTAACGTGATCCTTTTGGGATGATATTTCAATGCTGCCAGTTTCGGTAAATTTAACGGCATTGCTTAAAAGGTTCAGCATTATCTGCTGCAGCCTTATCTCATCTCCAAGAATGAATACTGATTCCGGATTTATTTTATTCTTGATTTCGATGTTTTTGTTTTTCAGCAGGGGACTTATGATGGACATGATGTATTGTGTTATTGAATACATATCCACGGTTGACATGTTTAATTTTATGTCATAATGCTTTAACTTAGAAAAATCCAGTATATCATTAATCAGTCCCGTTAGCTGTTTGCCGCTTTTTTTGATAAGTGATAAATTAAGTATTGTCTCCACGTTAAGGCTTCCCGAAACACCCTCCAGGAGAGATTCGGTGAGCCCTATCATGCCGTATAGGGGAGTCCTGAATTCATGTGAAATGGTGGCAAGAAATTCATCCTTGAGGTTGTCAATCCTTCTGAGTTCCCTGTTGTTGTCCTGGAGCGCGCCAATTTCAAGTTTTATTACTTCCGCCAGGTGGTTAAATGTTCTGGCAAGCTTACCAAGTTCATCCTTTGAGCTGACGGGAATCCTGTAATTCAAGTCCCCGCTTCCGATTTCTTCCGCCCCGATTATTAACCTGTCAATGGGTTTTGATATGAAACGGCTGAATACAAGGCCAATTATGATTGCAATAAGAATTGCTGAGAAAATTGATATGTATATAATATTCCTCAGTTTATTAATTGGTGAAAGTAGAATTGACTTGGAAAATATCAGCCTGCCCATGCAGTATGTTTTCCGCTGCAGGATTGCCCCCCGGGATATTATTTCATAGTAGGTATCATCTATTTCGGGGACTTTAATTTCTCTAACCATATCGTTTTTAAAATTGCTGTCATATTTATGAGAAAGAATTAACTTCAGGGTGTCCGGGTTACTCTCAATTATTTTATTTGTATAACTGGAAATTATTATACCATTGTACTTCTCATTAGGTGATATAAGGGTTGTATCAGCATAAAGCAGGCCCGTTTCTTTAAGAGGTTTAAGGATCGATAACATCTCTTTTGAGTCAATGCGTGTTGCCGTAATGCTTCCTCCGTTCATTATAAGAAGGTTTAAGGTGGACATTGCAAGAATTTTACTGTTGATAATCCCCTGGTTTGTAAGAAGATCAATTTTTTCACTCTCCTGAATTTTGAGGATAAAAAACGAAATGGGCAGAGAGGCAATTAGTATTATTGATATTAGCAGTAATATTAGTTTATATTTTATCTTCATAGAAGATACCTATTCCAATTCACGCAGGGCGGTGAGCCGTTTTTTTGCCCGTGGTAAATATGCCCTGGCAATTTTATTTGCCGGGTCGATTATAAGAATACGTTTCATAATATTAATGCACTGTTCATATTTCTTTTTTTCGTAGGCCGAAATACCCTCTTTTTTTAAACCGGTGATTAATGATGTGAGTTTCTTTCTTAATTTTCTAAGCTTTTCTCTTGATGAGGCCATGTATTTGCCCGATTTTTCAAGAAGTACCATTGCAGAGAAATATCTTTTCTTTTTTATCTCCAGTAGAGCGCTATTATGGATTTTTTCATTCTTTTGTATAACGAGAAGATTCTTTTTTGCGTCAACATGGTTATTGTCGATTGAGATCACTTTTTTGAAGTGTTGTTTCGCCAATTTTGTATTTCCTTCTTTAAATTCACCCATGCCAAGTTCATAGTATTTTTTTGATTCATCTATTTTTTTTAACCTGGCTGAATCATCGAGTTTTTTCATTTTGATAAAACCCAGCTTTCTGCCCCTCCTGACATAGGCCCGGTAATTAAATGAAACGCCAATAAGAATATTTAAAGTATGGAATGGTTTGTCCGACATCCAGACTGCCGAATAGGAAAGGCCGATCCTTGTCCTCACACCACTGGCAATGGGTATAAAAAATCCACCATCAGCGCCGAGTCCCACTTTGAAGGAATGATCCTGCCTGTCGGTCTTCTCTGCATCTGCATACAGGTAATTACCTTTAAATGATATTCCAATGTAGGGTTCTAAAAAGGGCAGCAGGGGATAGTAGGCTAAAATACCTATGCTGAATAATAATGAATGAAAGTAGGAATCATCACTAACACTGAATTTGTATGGAGAATAGAATATATCGGCTTCAACCATGAGAAAATTATGAATGTATGGAATGCAATATATTCCCACATTTGTTGTTCCCATCAGTTCAGAATCATAATGGCCGAATATTTTGGAGTATCCGCCTTTTAACCCGAGAATGTAATCGCTTTTCCTGGTGTTTTCATACTGGGAGAAACCGGGCACAGAGGAGAATAGGAGGATTATAATAATTGCAAAGGATAGTGCTGGCCAGTTTAATGTTTTTTTAGAATACATATCTCATATCTTCTGAATTATATATTTCATAAAATTTAAGTTAAATTCATTTTATGTCAAATTCCCCATTGTACACCCATGAAGGGGAATGAAAAATAATCATTTCATCACTTTCGTAACATTACTTTTTGCATTTTAAATCGGAATTATTATTTGAAGTTTTTCTTAGAGTATACTTAAACACAATGTACTGACAATTATGATAAATTTCAATTGTTTTTTAAATTTGACTAAAAAAATATGTATACTCAAGTTGAACCAGATGGGTGATTTAATTTTTATTCGGTATCATTACTTCAAGTGAAAAATCCATCTTTTTCGAAGAGCATTTAAATTCATAATTTAAAATAATTGCATAAAATATTTTTTACACAGAAAATTATGTTTTTCAGTTGAAATATTTTATACGAAGGATATAAATGTAAAAGTTATATTTCCAAAAAATGGGAATATTTCATTTATTAAGGAGTAAATTTATGAAAAAAATTCGTTTCTTTTCCATTATCTCCTGCATTTTGATTATGAGCCCTGTCATTGCCAATGCAAAGATGAGAATAGCAATTATCGACCTGAAGCCGGACGGGGTTTCACAGAGAACAGCACGGACGACAACAAACATGATAAGAACTGAACTTATTAATATGGGTAGGTTCACAGTTGTTGAAAGGTCACGCATGGATGCAATTCTAAAGGAGCAGGGATTCCAGAAAACCGGTTGTACAGATGCATCATGCGCCGTTGAAGTGGGTAAACTTATTTCGGCAAGGAAGATGCTTGTCGGTGATATAAGTAAGATGGGCAAGGCCATAATTATTTCTGTGAGGATTGTTGATGTTGAAAAAGGTGTTTCCGAATATGCTGCTACCCAGAAGGCTATTTCTCTGGATGTCGTTGATGAGGCAGTAAGAAAAATTACAAAGAAGCTTGCATACAGGATCAGTAAGAGCGGAAAGATTAAAGAAATAAAAGAAGTAGAAGATGAAAAAGACGAGCCCGTAGTTGTTTCAAAAACAGGTTACTATCTCAGGGGCATTGTCCCCGGGTGGGGGCAAATCTATTCGGGACATACCCTTAAAGGCTCCCTGGTGCTTGGAGGCTTTGTTGTCTCTGGAGGATTGATGGGATGGACAATGTATAATTATTTCGATAAAAAGAAAAAATACGACGATGCATGGAACCTGTCAGAGAATGAATTCGACAGCCTTTATGATGATTACAAAACCGCTGAGATAATAAATTTGACAATGTTGTCTTTAACTGTTGCAATCTATATTTACAACTGGATCGACCTTATCTTCTTTAACAATGTGGAATACGGCAAAACAATTGCCAATGAGGCACAGAAGAAAGACAGGTTTTTCTATTCACTCAATATATATGATGTTCAGAATGAGGACAGTATAGAGATGAGGATAGATTTAAATTTCGGTATGCGCTTTTAGTGGATGAAGATTATTAAATGCATGCAGAAAAAAAGGAGGCAAATATGAAAAGCAATAATAAATATATAATATTTACAGTAATAATTTTATCGGTTGTTTTCCTTAGTACATTGGGATGCGGCCTAATAGCAGACAGGAATAATTATTCCGATCCCGGCAGCAGTAATTACTCATTTCAAAATCCACAGGAAATTGAATATAATAATGACGGCAATGCAACGAATCCCAATGTGGCAATGGATTCAAACGGTAATGCAATCGCTTCATGGTGCCAGGAAGATATTGACGGCGATGCATATTTCTATGTCAACAGGTACACGCCTGCAAACGAATGGGAAGGCGTAACGGAAATTTCCTGGATTCACCCGTCATTGAGCCTTTACCCGCCATACATTGCATTTGATCCAATAGGAAATGCCGTCGTGGTGTGGAACCAGAACGAAAGTCCCACTGGGAATGCTCATGATGTATACTCTGTGAGGTATAATTATAATCTTGATGATTGGGAAGGTTTGTTTATGCACGATACTCAAACCAACAATGCATACCCCGCGAAGGCAGAGTTTCTGCCTGACGGTGATATCTTTTTGATCTGGACACAGTCAGACGATGCCTGTGCAACAAGTAGTGTCTGGTCCACCACATATAGTTCAACCGGTCAAAACTGGGGTCCTGTATATTTAAATGAAGTTGATAATACCAGTTTGTACTCGTCCAGATCTAATATGGATATAAATCCAGCCGGAGACATAGCTGTGGTATGGCGCCAGGGGCTTCCGGACAGGGAAATTTACGGCAGGATAAGAGATAGTAATACTACCTGGGGGGCTCCTGTAAAACTTTCGGTGGATTCAAATGTTACTCACTGGCCCCAGGTGGCAATGGACAATAACGGCTATGCAATTGCCGTATGGATTCAGTCCGATTCTCTTCCAAGTGATGGTTTGTGGTCATCATTATATCATGCCTTGGATGAGGAATGGAAACCCCCTGTTAAAATTTCCAATCCATCAGCTATTGTTCCTTCTGGTGACCCGCCCAGGATTGCAATGAATCCGGACGGCATGGCAATAGTGGTATGGCTTGAAGAAGAGGCAACCTATGACCATGTATGGGCAAATTATTACAATGCGGGGTGGTCAGGCCCGGTTAGGGTTGAGCAGCCTTCAAATTATTATTCTGAAACTCCCGAAGTGGCAATTAATAACACCGGTGTTGCTGCCGTTGTATGGTCTAAATGGGATGATACAAGCAGGAATATATGGATGAACTGGTATGTTTCTTCCGTTTTTGTAGGGGCTTATACTATTGATGATTCTGGGGAGTTTGATGCAGTTAAACCAAAGATTGCAATGGATCCAAGCGGTTTTACTATTACCGTGTGGCAGCAATGGGACGGCTTTGTAAACAGTACCTGGGCATACAAGGAGTAAAAAAATAGAATATTGTTTATGAAAATTTAGAAGGCTACCAAACGTTTGGCCGCCTTCGTATATATTAATATACCATTCTTAAAATATAATTCTCTTCATCTGCCAGGACGGCTGCGGAATTTTTTGCGATGGTTAATGCAAATATAAAATCGGGGTTCCCCGAACCGAAGTCCAGTATGCTGGCGGGCAGCCTGGATAAATTTGTGACGAGACAGCCCTTTTCGGGGTCATACACTTCGAGCTCATTAAATCTTCCTGCCTCAATAATACCTTCCAGGCTTTCCAGAAAGTCATAATAGCTTTTAGATGTAACTTCGGGCATGAACTTGCGAATTTTCACGGCAATTTCGTTGATATGCATCCCCTCAATTTCTTCAGTTTTAAATTCGGTCACATGCTTCATGATGCCGTTGCCGAAAAAAACAGGCCCGTATTCGCTGACTTTATTTCTTACATCAATGGGAATGGTGAGAAAAAAGTCTTCGCCCAGGGTTGCCTTTTCAACTTCAACTGATTTTTTCATCATCATGGCGGTGAGGATGTCATTGGTGGAAACGGTCTCTCCAAAATCTGCCTTGATTTTACGTATGTTGACATGCACCTCCTCTCTGGGTACATTTATATTCTCAATTAACAGGTTGCTGTTTCCCGGAATTGGCACAGTGTTATTGTGATTATACTTAAAATCCTTTAACACTGTACGCTCATGTTTAGGTCTAAAGGTGATCTCTGAGCCCTGCATTTTTGAAGCAAGAGCGGACAGAAAAAAGAAATAACTATAGCCGTCCCCGGCCAGGTGGCTCAATTTCGGAATTATGGCAGTTCCGTTTTTAAACTGGATAACTGTTAAAAAAGAGAGCCTATTCATATTGGCTGGATTTACATTATGATACTTTTTATAAATATCTAAATGCGCTTCATCATTATTAAAATCTTCATGAAGTATTATTTCGTTAAAACTTTCACTTTCGCTGTATTCATCAAAACTGATGATCCCCCCATCATATTTTCCGAACATGGGCCAGAAGAGGGAGGCCAGTTCTTTTAAGGCACCACGAATTTTTTCCGTATCCAGTTTTTCCCGGTAAAAAAGAATAAATTCGATGGGATAAATTCCGTTTGCAAAGAGTGTGTCGGCCTGTGAAATGTGTACTTTTTTCATTTGTATGTATTATAATAGGGAGACAGCCAAATGCTTGGCCGCCTCCTGACTTTCCTTCTTCCATATTTAATGTGTAGCCATATTTTTGAATGAAAATTAAAATGCAAGTTAAAAAAGGGTCAATTTAAAAGTGGAGGCGGATTGATTTGCCGCCTCCATATAATGGTTTTATTTTGATACTTCCAGTACCGGTACATCGTTATACCTGTAGATTGCAACGGTTTTACCGTCGTATGATGAAACTACAATTTCATCAACACCATCATTATCAAAATCTTCTACAACAATAGCTGCCTGGCCAACATCTTCATTGGCATCAAGAACTTTCGTTATAAAGCCGCCCGTTGAATTTTGTTCAAGAACAAAAATCCGTTTGTCCCCGTCACCTGATACAACAATGTCAATGTCTCCGTCACCGTCAACATCTCCCCAGTGGAAAACGCCCGGTGCACCATGTTCTCCGCAAATCGCGGATGGCCCCGGGCTTTCTATGTCTTCTGATAGAACCCGTTCGTTAATCCAGTGTGTTGTTTTGTCACCGGCGGGGATTTCAAATAGAATTACTGCTTCATGAGCTACACCCACACACTTCGATGAATCAGTATGGTTTGTTCCGATGGCATATGTTTTGTTGTCTCCGTTAATGAGATTGGGG
Organism: Spirochaetota bacterium; assembly: GCA_042569985.1. Taxonomy (GTDB): domain Bacteria; phylum Spirochaetota; class UBA4802; order UBA4802; family UBA5550; genus JBHPHB01. The sequence goes on from JBHPHB010000001.1 coordinate 58,250, forward strand.
ACTGCTGAAATCTGAATTGAGGGCCCATAGTCATTATCATTAATTGGATATTTTGACCAGAGGGAGGTTAATGCATCTTGAGTTCCTGGATTTTCAAACCATACAAATGAAGCATTGACGTCAGTATCGTTATGATCCCAGACAAAGAATTGAGGGCTAATGATATCAAGATCATTGTCGTTATCAACATCAAATAATTCAGTCAGCACACCACCGCCTATACCAATAACTATGGGTGTTTTGACAAAACGGTCAGGAGAGTTATCTCCTTTGTATACGAGGACGTTGCTGTAGCCAAAGATTCTGCCGGAATTATCCTGATTTTCCGTAAAGTCATATGCTGTGTCAAATCCAGTAACAAGTGCGCCAACAGTAACGATATCTGTAATATTGTCACCGTCAACATCTGACATGCTTAAGCTTTTGTAAAATAATGGGTTACTGTCATCAATTGCTTTCATTGAAATATCATGTGCTATCCAGTTTCCTCCATCCTGCTCGTACCAGCTGATCCCCCATTTACCCTGTGATCCGAAAAGGACATCCTGGCAGAGGAAAAAACCTGATGGTACAATAATATCATTGTCACCGTCATTATCCACGTCATGGACTGCAACTCTATTTCCAATACAGATGTTTTCCTCAGTGCCGAATACTTTTTCCTTTCTCCAGTTTGAAATATCTTCAATATCAGTTCCCTTATTATAGTATATTATTACTTCACCTATAAATCCCTCATCGAAATCACCATAAGTACCAACGACTAAATCCTTATTGCCGTCCTTATCAACATCATTTGAAATAACAAAAGAAGAGCCTGTTACTCCACAATCTATTAGGGTTCTTCCGGGAAGGCTTCTTTCGGAAGAGCATTTTCTGCTGTTGCCGCATGACGAAAATACTAAAATATTAACAAACATTAGTATTATTGGAAAAATCATTAATCTTGAAATCTTCATATTACCCTCTTCATATTAAAATAGTATTATTCTTATTTTTTTATTTTTGGAAATTATTGCATAGTTGTGTTACGGATTTTATTTATATAGCGTTTGAAAATATTATTAAACATTAAAATTCTTAAATAAGATGCTATTCTGACAATAGTAAATCTGTCAAGTTTTATTGCCTTTTTTTCGTGATTTTCAATATAAAAAAGTGAATGTGATATGTTAAAGGTTTACAAACCTGTTTACTTATATGCTGAAAGGAAAATACATATTTTTGCATTTTGAGATACAGATTTATTAAAATATTCCGATTAAATAGAAAAGATATGAATTTTATAATTCAAAGAAAAAATTTACATTGGAGTTAATAATATGGAAAATAAAGAAGCCGCAATAAATGCAATTTTAAGTGCTGCCCGGTTTGATATGAACAAGGGTATGAATAAAAAAGATATTCTTAAATCTCTTTCCAGGTTAATTGACGGTGACATGTTTAATGAAGTAGTGAAAAGGTTCTAGGACTTTAGTTCCTTCCTGTAATCGGTGGGAGATTTTTTCATTACAATCTTAAAGAGCCTGTTGAATGTTGACAGGCAGTCAAAACCGGATGAAAGTGCAACATCGATAATTCTAATTTCACTGTCCCTGAGTTTTTCCACGGCATTGTTTATTCTAAGTTCATTGATGTAATCATTTATTTTTTTACCCGTATATTCCTTGAATTGACTGCTAAAATAGTTAGGATTCATTCCCACTGCTGATGCAAGGCCCTCCCGTGAGATATCAGACTTGTAGTTTTTCTGAATGAAATCTAAGATGACTTTGATTTTTTCTTCAGTTGAGTTGGTTATTGTTTTCTTAGAAACACCCTTTGCCTTTCTTAAGTTTTCATATAGGAGGCGTAGTTCAAAAATCCTGTTCTGAGAGTCCCTCATACCGAGTAAAGTTAATCCAATGATGAGTAGAGGGGAAAAGAAGGGAGTAATTATATAAGGGAATATATCTCCCATTATTAAGAATGCAGTCTCAAGAGTCCCGCCAAAGGACATTAAATTTACCAGTATCAAAGTTGCATAAAATTTAAACCTGTCCGGTTTTAATTTATTGAGGCTGTATATCATATAAGTCGCATAAAGCATAAAGAGTATTGTTACAACAAAGCCGATTATGGGGTTGATATAAAAAGTTTCCATGTATAATTCTGCGAAAATAGTACTTCCCGTGCCAAAAATTAAAATTGGGAAAAGTATTCTGTTCTGTTCGTTGAGTTTAACATGGTAAAGGGATTGGATAATTAGAACAAAAATAATACCCAGCAGGGGCCCTGAAATTGCCAGGAGCGACGGGACATAGTAAAATTTAACCAGTTTGTATGGTGAAAATATTAAAAAAATATAGTTGCAGTAGAATATCATCATGAGCATTGCATAAAGGAAAAATATCTGCTTTCTATCCATTAGAAATGCAATAAAGGTCCGTACTATCCCCAATAATAAGAGAAGTATAACGCTGAGGGGGATTATATTATAGATGAGGTTATGCCAGTTCGTGAGCCTGCGATGGTTTTCCCTTGTTTGAATTTTAACTCCATCAGGCAGGCCGCCGTTAAATCCCACCCTGAATACTCCAAGGTAAATATATATTTCATTTATTCCCTTCTTTAATGCACCCTGGGGTATCGTTAAATTCGCAGGGAGGTGAATATTTTCAGTTTCTCCCGGGCTCCTGTAACCAAGGAGTTTATCATTTAAATATACCCTGTATGTGTTGTATACCCTGCCAAATGATATGCCGTAATATTTTTCGGGTTTATCAATTTCAATAGTTGCCTTTAACCAGGCATACTGGAACTCTCTTTTGGAGGGGTAGGGCAGTTTTATTTTTGACGTAATGTCAATTTGCTTCCAGTTGCTTTTTTTTTTGATTAACCCTAGGGACTTACTTTGTTTATATAGAATTTTCCACTCTTTAATGTGAAGAGTATCCATGTTATTATTAAATGAATATGCCAGTGATGGAATTATCAGGAATATAATATATAATATGTGTTTCATTGAATTCATATTGAAAGGGATGATATTTTTCTGGAATATTGTGTCAAGTGTGATTTACGAATTTTAATGCACTATTGATGGGTATCCCGGGCATAACTTTTTATTTTATTTTTTTAAAAAAATTGCTTTGAAAAACATCCGCCATGTGTTATATTGAAATCATAATATTTATGTAATGATTATAATATTATTTATAGAGGTCAAATATGTCAAGGGTAGTACTGGTTGATGAAAATGATAACGAACTTGGAACAGAGGATAAAATAACGGCACATGTAGAGGGAAAACTTCACCGTGCCTTTTCTGTTTTTGTTTTTAATGATGAAGGGAAATTAATGCTGCAAAGGCGGGCAGAAGATAAATATCATTCCGGAGGCTTATGGTCCAATACTGTATGCAGTCACCCCGGGCCGGGTGAGGAAATAATTGAGGCTGCTCACAAACGTCTGAAAAATGAAATGGGATTTGACTGCCCCATTAATGAGATATTCAGTTTTGTATACCAGGCTGATTTTGAAAATAACCTCAGTGAATATGAATTGGACCATGTATTTTTTGGCGCTTTTAACGGCATTCCCCATGTAAATGAAAAAGAGGTCTATGACTGGAAATGGGTAGATGTTAGTGAATTGAAAAATAATATTGAGGAAGAACCGGAACTTTATACCTACTGGCTAAAAGAGGCCCTTGATAAAGTCATGTTATTTCTTGAAAATTAATTAACTTTTTAAAACTCCCGAAGAAAATAGTTTTTTTATCCCACCCGATCTGTGAAGCTAATGGATTATTTGTTATTGACAAATTCAATTATTCTAAAATTATAATATGTTCGGGGAAATAATTTAAAAGTTCACTGAAATTGGATGCAGGTTTTTCATATGAATAACAAGATCTATGCTGCCATTGATGCAAATATTAACAGGGCCATGGAGGGGCTTCGTGTGTGCGAGGATGTTCTAAGGTTTATTTTGCTTTCTCCATATTCCCATGAAATAAAAGAGGTGAGGCATGAAGTCAGGAAAAGCTGCCGGGTTTTTCCTGCTGAAATGCTTCTGCGGGCGAGGGATGTTAATGGAGATTCTCAAAAATTCTTTGACCTGGATGATGAACTCAGGCGAACTTCTGTTTCTCATATTTTCAGTGCCAACCTTCACCGTTCCATAGAGGCAGTTCGGGCCCTGGAAGAATTTGCCAAGAACATTAATGAAACTTCAAGCCAGGATTTGCAAAAGATAAGGTTTTTATTATATGATATTGAGAAGAAAGTGCAGCTTAATCTAAATAAATCGGAATGGCTTGATAAGTTTAGCAACTCCCTCTATGCAATATTGGATTCTTCTTTCGTTGAAAAGGATGATTATTCCGGTGCCGCAAAGAAAATGATAGAGGGCGGAGCGTTAATCATACAATTGAGGATGAAAGGGGAACCGCGTAAGAAGGTTTTGCAAACTGCAAAAGAGATTTCATTACTCTGCATGGAACATAAAAGGATATTCATTGTGAATGATCATCCCGACATTGCACTCCTTTCCGGTGCCCGGGGGCTTCACCTGGGGCAGGATGATATTTCTGTTGATGAGGCAAAGAAAATAATGCCCCAGGATATGATTATTGGCAAATCAACACATTCATACGAAGAGGCAATTGATGCGGTAAAGGAAGGGCCTGATTATATAGCCATTGGTCCGGTATACAGCACAAAGAGTAAAAATGGAAAAGAGATAGGCGGAATTGGAACTGAAGTCCTGGGGAAAATAATGGAAACTGTTGAAGTCCCCACGGTGGCAATTGGAGGAATTACTTTAAAGGGAACCGGTGATATTAAGAAAAGGGGATGCACCTGTATTGCTGTTATCTCAGAACTTTATATAAATGGAAAAATTAAAGAGAACTGCTGTGAATTGGTTAAGGCAATAGGATAGTTTTGGAAAAGCTTAAAGAGTTACAGGTAAGTAGAGATGATTTAAGGAGCGAGTGGAAAGAAGTCCGCCAATTGAAGCTTAATAGAAAAGAAGAACTGCTTTTCCGGGGGTTAACCTTAAAAGAGATTAGAAAGGACAGGTTATACAGAGAATTGAAAAAGAAACAGCGCCACCATTCAAAAGTTATCGGGCATATTGAGAAGAAAATCAGCAGGATCATTTCGAAAAGCAGTGAAGCCTGAAAAAGAAAATATATATATGGCATATTCTGATGAGGATGGCAACGTTTTTGACTATCCCGGAATTACGCCTGCCTTTAGATCGGGGAACAGGTTTGTAAGGGTAGATGAAAAAGATCTCATAAGCCTTCCTTATGGGAGCTACCTTTTTTCTCTCCCCCAAAGATACCCCGTTTTTTTTAATAAAGATGATGAAAACTTTAATCACATTGAGATGTCTCCGGAAAAAAAAGAAATATGTGCTGTTTCTTCATTTCTAGCATCTGCCTATTTAAGGACATACCTTCCAGCTTATATAAATAAGGATAAAAGCCCCATGCTGCCGCTGTGGGCTTATGCTGGTTTGGTAATCAGGGATGGTAATTTTTTTGTTCCTGCCGTTAGAATTGACGATGACCCAAGGTCGGATCCTGAAATTCATGAAAATGATGATGAGCTGAAATCAGCAATTAAAAACACAAGGGGCCTCCATAAGGATAACAGGCTTGTGGGACAGCTTGAGAAATGCTCAACAGAATATAACTGTCTCTGCGCAAGAAATTTTTTTCTCAGCCGATATGAGGCTCCAATACCCACGACCCCATCCTGTAATGCCGGGTGCATCGGATGTCTTTCAAGACAGGATGATGGTTCTCCCGTGGAGCCTTCTCAAATGAGGCTTGATTTTAAGCCTACCCCGGAAGAGATATCCCGGGTAATTTTACATCATATTGAAAGCACAGACAATGCCGTTGTCAGTTTTGGCCAGGGATGTGAGGGTGAACCCCTTTTGAGGGCCCGGGACCTGGCGGAGTCTATCAATATTGTTAGAAAAAAGACCAGTAAGGGTACAATTAATCTTAACACAAATGCCTCCCTTCCCGATTCGGTTAAGCTCATGATTGATGCGGGCCTTGACTCAATAAGGGTGAGTATGAATTCACCAACAGAGCAGTATTATAACAGGTTCTATAACCCCGGCAATTACAGCTTGAATGATGTGAAAAAATCCCTGGAAAGAGCATTGAAATCGGGGATCTTCGTTTCTCTTAACCTTTTCTTTTTTCCCGGATTTACTGATATGGAATCTGAAGTTGATGCCCTTTTTAAACTGTTAAATGATTTTCCCGTGGACATGATACAAACAAGAAATCTCAATATCGATCCCGATTATTATTTGAGGATGATGGAATTTCAGGATAGTTCAACAATAGGTATAGTTAATCTTCTTGAGTTGATAAGAGAAAAACACGGGGAAATTAGATTGGGCTATTATAACCCGTCTGTAAAGAAATAATCTTGACTTTTAAATAATCTACAATATTGATGTCTAGTGTGAAACCTCTGTAAAACTGAGTGGTTATAAATAAAAAATTATTATTGCCTGGTTATGTATAGATTTTTACAATAGTTACAGCAGTATGTTTTTATATAATAATGGGGTGTGGGGTGAAGCCCCAAGAAATACCCCCTCCGCGTGCGTCGCGGTATGCTATACAGAACAAATTAGTTAAAATAATTGACAAATATATTTTAAGCAGGTTGTTATGAAAAGAGTTTATGTAGTATTTTGTATTGCCGTATTTTTTTTAAGCTATTGTTCTACCTTTGTAGATAAAGAATTCAAGCCGGAAATAAAAAAACTTGAAAATGATTCATATATAGTAAAGAAACATGTCAGTATTGGCGGCTTAAGGCTTAGTAAAAACCAGAAGATTAAAATAATTGTCGTGGGCGGCGATGAATGGGTTAAGGTTTATGGATATGGTTATGATGAAAATGTACTTAAGGCGAAGAGAGTACTGATTTTATACCTTTTTGAGAGTGACTTTAAGGATGATATTTTTAATTTAGTTACTTTTAAAGAAAAGCTTTTTCAGATTATTTCTAAAGAAGATGAAATAAAAAAATCTGGAAAGAAAAACAAAAAACGCAGGAAAAGACGAAAAAGATAAAAATAGATGGGGTATTACTATGTTTACCGGTGTATATACAGCCCTTATTACGCCGTTTAAGGACAATAAAATCGATTATGATGCATTAGGTGTCATAATCGAAATGCAGGTTAAGGGTGGAGTTGACGGTATCGTCCCTATGGGGACTACCGGTGAATCTCCAACGGTTTCCTTTGAGGAGCATAAGGTTTTAATTAAAGAAGTAGTCAAAATGGCTGCTAATAGGATAAAAGTCGTTGCCGGTGCCGGAGCTAATTCAACTGAAGAGGCAATCTGGCTTTCCAGGGAAGCTGAAGAAGCCGGTGTTGACGGAATTCTGTCAGTGGTGCCATATTATAACAAGCCGGTTCAAAGGGGATTGGTTACACACTTTGAAAAAATTGCCAGTTCAATATCAATACCGGTTATCCTGTACAATATTCCCGGAAGGGCCGGCATTAACTTTGCTCCCCGGGGAATAAAAGAGTTAACAGGCAGGGTGGATAACATCGTTGCAATTAAAGAAGCTTCCGGTGATATAACGCAGATGATGAGGATTATTGAACTTTGCGGTGAGGATTTGACACTGCTATCCGGCGATGACAATCTCCTTTTGCCCGTTTTATCAATTGGGGGCAGGGGTGTTATCTCAGTTCTTTCAAACCTTCTTCCCGCTGATATGAAGAAGGTGATAACATTATACGAGGAAGGAAACGTTCAGGAATCACGTGATTTATTCTATAAGCTTTTACCACTGTGCAAGGCAATGTTTCTGGAAACAAACCCCATTCCCATTAAGTCGGCAATGGAGATGGCAGGTTACTGTACATCTGAAATAAGATTGCCCCTGGTTCCACTTGATGAGGATAACAGAAAAAAGCTGCGTCATGTTCTGGAAAAATATGGAGTCAACTTAAAATGAAAATTGGAATATGCGGTATATGCGGCAGGATGGGTATGGCTATCCTTAAGATTTTACTCGAAAGAGAGCATCAACTGGGGGCAGCATTTGATAATGATTCGTCTGTTTTCTATGGTAAAGATGCGGGCCTGCTTATTGGCCGTATGGATGTGGGAGTAAAGATTACTTCATTGAATGAAAATATTGGGGATGTCGATGTGTTAGTCGATTTTTCATCACCGGCGGCAACATTAAAATTACTGGATTTAGCAGTTGCAGAAAAGAAACCTATAGTTATCGGTACAACCGGTTTTTCTGATGAAGAGAAAGAAGTGATTAAGGATGCTTCGTCTAAAATTCCCGTTTTATTATCTCCCAATATGTCAATTGGCGTGAATATACTGTTTAAATTAACTGAAATTGCGGCAAAGGCCCTGGAAAATAAGTTTGATGTTGAAGTCTTTGAAGCTCACCACAGGCTTAAAAAAGATGCTCCTTCGGGAACGGCAAAGGCATTAGTTGATATCGTAAAGGAATCTGTTCCGGTTTTAAACAATGCAGCGGAAATCAGCGGCAGGGAAGGTATGGTAGGTGAAAGGACAGGTAACGAGATAGGTGTAATGGCAATGAGGGGCGGAGATATTATTGGCGAGCACACGGTATTTTTTGTCGGTAACGGAGAGAGAATTGAGCTAACACACAGGGCAATAGACCGTGATGTTTTAGCCAGGGGAGCTGTTTTAGCTGTTGAATATTTAAATGGTAAAGATTCGGGATTATATTCTATGTTTGATGTTTTGGGGTTAAAATGACAGGGGGAAATAAAAACATTCCAAAAATAACAAAAGAAGAACTTGAAGGCCTTCATAAAGATGAACATGGGGTTGTTTCGGGAAAAGAGGAGAAGGACGACTTTCAGAAGTTTGAAGAGAATCCCTATGATCCAGAGAAAAAAAAGCCCGAAGACATTGTGAGGCTTTTTTATACGTACGATGTACCAATTATTCCGGTTGTTTCAAAACGTAATATTCTTATAGGCATATTAAAAAAGGATGATGTAATATCTGAACTCAGTGATATTGAAAGGGTTAAAAAATTAAAGATCGATGATTTTGTAACTAAACTAGCCCGGAAAATGACTTTTGATGATTTAATTCAATTCGGTGGCATACGTGAATTTGTTGTAATAAATATTTTTGGGGAACCCCAGGGAAAATGGCCCAGGCTGAAACTCTTTAATGAGAGTGAGGCCATAAACAACAAAAAGGATAACAGGGAAGTAATTGAAGAGCAGAAGGATGAGCAGATACTTGAGTGGATTATTTACCTTGTCCTGGAGCATATTCCAAGGGGATTATACGCTGTAAACACAAAGGGCAAAACAATTTTTTTTAACAGTCTTTTTGAGGAGATTTATAAAAAGAAACTTTCCTCGGAAGTCGATCCGGCCTTTGTTGAAAAATCGATAAAACAGGCTAAAAAAAATGAGGTTTTTTCACAAAAAAATAAAAAAAGCGAACCTTATTTTTATAATAAGGATATGGATTTTTATTATGAGAAGATAACAATGTATAATAAAAAGAAAAAGCTGGGTTTCCTTTTATTCTGTACTTCCGATGGGCCATATTCTGAAAATATGATTATACCGGGAGTTGATATCAGGGACATGAGTTTGAATGAAATTCTTGTTTCGGTTGAAAGGCAATTGATTGTTGAGGGTATTAAAAATCATGATGACCTTAACGCATTGGCAAAGTCTTTAAAGTTAAGCAGAAAAACATTATTAAGCAGAATTAAAAAATATAAAATT
>JBHPHB010000002.1:0-64008 GCA_042569985.1 Spirochaetota bacterium
TGGAAAAACTTGTCATTGAAGCACAGGAAGTGGCAAATCAAAAAAATATCAAACTACCCTATGACAATCCTTTCAAAAAGGTTCAGGAGGTTTGTACGTTAACTGCATCTAATTACTCCTCCATGTACCAGGATATTAAAAACAGGGGAAAAACAGAAATAGACTTTATCAATGGGGCAATTGCTGAAGAAGGTAAAAATCTAAACCTCCCCTGCCCTGCCAACAACCTTATAACCGATCTAATACATGCCCTTGAAATATTCAAAAACAAGTAAAAAATTCCCGGTTCCCACAGGTGGATTTTTATTATTGACATAAAAAACACTTTTTTGAATATATACTCCTTATTAATGAGAAAAATTTATAAAGAGGTCTATTGATATGATATACCAGAGAAATGTTGAACGCATTGAACAGCTGGTAAGAAAGCAGAATGATTGGCGAGGTAACTCCATAAACCTTATTGCCAGTGAAAATGTAATGAGTAACAGGGCCCGTGAAGTTATGATCTATGAGTGTCAGATTTACATCTGTTTTATGGAGGTAACCTGCAAGGAGAAGGCCAACTGATCCTGGTCCGATAATAGCTATATTCATAAAAAGATATCCTTTTGAAAGGGTTCTCTGTTGCTTAAGTTATGCTGTAAAAAAAATCAAGTATAATATCTAAATTTATTTTATTGCTTTAATCCGTAGCCTTTACGCATAAGATAAAGGGATAAACTAAATAAAATAACAATAAATATTATAATGAAGGAAATGGCAAAGACTATGTCTATATCGCTGAATCCCAGGTATCCATACCTGAAGGCATTTATCATGTAAAGTATTGGATTAAATTTTGATACTGTTCTCCAGATTGGAGGCAGTAGATCTATAGAGTAAAAAACCCCTCCCAGGTATGTCAGGGGAGATAGGATAAAAGTAGGGAATATGCTTACGTCATCGTATCTTTTTGCAAATAGGGCATTTAAAAATCCGGCAAGGGAAAATAGTATGGCAGTTAGAACTATAACAGAAATGACAATGGCAATATTATAAAATTTTAAATCAGAAAAGAAAAGAGAAACTCCGGTTACAAGTATTGAAATTATAATCCCCCTTATTACTCCACCTGAAATATAACCTATGATAATAAATGAATCTGGTATAGGTGATATTAGCACTTCCTCTATGGAGTGCTGGAATTTCGCGCTAAAGAAAGATGAAACAACATTGGAAAAGGAGTTAGTGATTACTGACATCATAATTAGGCCGGGAACGATAAAAGTAACATAGTTAAAGCCGGCCATTTTGCCTATCCTTGAGCCGATTAAATTTCCGAAGATTACAAAATATAGGGTCATTGTAATTACTGAAGGAAAAAGTGTTTGTGCCCAAATTCGCCTGATTCGGGTGGCTTCTTTTTTTATGATTGTATACAGACCTATGTATTTTGCATCCATTATATACTCTTTTCCACATGCTTAACGAAGAGCTCTTCAAGACGATTTTTTTTATTCCGCATACTTAAAATTTCAATTTCCATTTTATTAAGATGACTGAAAAAATTATTGATGTTCTGTTCCCTGTTAACATGTACTTCAATAATATGGTCATCAATTTGTTTAATATCATATGAGGGAACTATTAAGGGCGAAGTAATTTTATTTTTCAGGTTTAAAACAATTGTCTGATGGTCCAGCATTTTTAACAAATCATTCAGGCTGGTGTCTTTTACTATAATTCCCTTGTCAATTATTGCCACATGCCTGCAGAGGGTTTCTGCTTCTTCAAGGTAGTGGGTTGTGAGGATTATGGTTGTTCCCTTTTTGTTCAAGTCTGTAATAAAATCCCACATTGAACGCCTCAGTTCGATATCTACACCCGCTGTTGGTTCATCAAGGATAAGGAGTTTGGGTTCATGTATTAATGCCCTGGCAATCATGAGGCGCCTTTTCATGCCTCCAGAAAGTTGCCTTGCCCGGGAATCCCTTTTTTCCCATATTCCCAGTTTTTTAAGATAAAATTCTGCGCGCTTTTTAGCAATTCCCGGTGGTATTCCATAATATCCAGCCTGGTTAACAACAATTTGAAATACTGTTTCAAAGACATTGAAATTAATTTCCTGGGGGACAACACCGATTAGCGATTTAATTTTATTAATATCATTGTCGATGTCATATCCAAAGACCTGGATTTTTCCCGAGTTTTTTATCACCAGGGATGTTAAAATTCCAATGATTGTGGTTTTCCCTGCTCCGTTGGGTCCAAGGAGTGCATAGAAATCACCTTCTTTAACTTCAAGGCTTACACCCTTTAAAGCTTCAACATCGTTGAAATATGTTTTTTTCAGATTTCTTATTGTTAGGGCTATCATGACTGGGAAATTAATATTTTTTTTTAGTACACTTGTCAATGAAAATTGGAAATAAATTAACATAGGGTTTCTGTTTTGTGTATGAATCTGCAATTGATTGGTCATAACAAATGGCAACATATATTTCAATTTTTGAATAATACGGGGGAAATAATCGGATTAAAAACACTAATAATTATAAACTAAAAGGAGGTAAATTCTTCTATTGTATGATCTAACAGCGGTATAATTACAGTTGAATCTTATAATACGCTCAATCCATGCCAATAATATTTATTTTCGAATATTAATTCAATTTGTCAAACATTTTCGTTGACAAAAATTACTAATATTTTTAAGTATTGAAAGCCTTGTTGAAGAAAAATAAATTAAATAACGGTACATATATATTATGACAATTAGCCTTGATAAAGTAAAAGAAGTTATTGAACGTTACCGTGATCAGAAAGGGGCGCTTATTCCAATGCTTCAGGATGTACAGGAAGTTTATGGATATGTTCCTGAAGAAACAGTTGAGCTTATCAGTAAAGAATTTAACATTTTCCCAGTTGAAATCTTTGGGATTCTTACTTTTTACAGCCAGTTCAACCTCGAACCACGGGGTAAATACATTGTACGTGTCTGCCAGGGGACTGCATGTCATGTCATGGGTGGAAGGGACATTTTGGAATATCTGTCAGATCGTCTTGGTATTGGTGACGGTGAGACAACTGAAGACAAGGTCTTTTCACTCGAAAGGGTTGCCTGTCTCGGATGTTGCGGCATAGCTCCGGTTGTAGCGGTCAACCAGGAGTTTTATGGTGACTTGACAATTGAAAAACTTGACGGATTAATTGAAACCTATAGAGAGAGGGACCGGAACTGATGGAAGCAAAAATTCTTGTGTGTGTCGGGACCAGCGGAGTGGCAGCCGGCGCTGAAAAGATAGCAGACTCATTTGAGAGCGAATTGAAAAAACATGGGCTGGGAGAATCTTATACCGTTGTTCGTACAGGTGACAGGGGGCTTTTCAGGGATGTCCTTGTTGATATAATTGATGAGGATATGGGGCATGCCACCTACCAGTATGTTAAAGTGGATGATGTACCTTCGCTGGTTGAATCACATATAGTGAACAAGACTCCATTCAAGAAAAGGCTTGCCGGTGATGACTACAAGCAGTTCTTTGAAAGCCAGACTCGAATAGTCCTGGCTAACTGCGGCGAGATAGATCCTGAAAGCATTGATGAATACATGGGCAAAGATGGTTACGGCGGACTTAAAAAGGCCCTCGATATGAAGCCGGAAAAAGTCATTGAAGAAATTCTTGATTCCGGGCTTAGGGGTCGTGGAGGCGCAGGTTTCCCTGCCGGTCGCAAGTGGCAGATGACTGCAGCTAATCAGGCGGATCAGAAATATGTTGTATGTAATGCTGATGAAGGGGATCCGGGCGCATTCATGGATCGGAGCGTCCTTGAGGGAGACCCCCATGCAGTTGTTGAAGGGATGCTTATTGCCGGGTATTCAATAGGCGCATCAGAGGGATATATCTATTGTCGTGCCGAGTATCCCCTGGCAATAAAACGTTTAAGAAAAGCAATTGCCGATGCCGAGGAAAAAGGCTATATCGGGAAAAATATACTTGGTAAAACATTTGATTTTAAGCTAAAGATAAAAGAAGGGGCCGGTGCCTTTGTCTGCGGAGAAGAGACTGCTCTCCTGGCATCCATCGAGGGTAAAAGGGGAAGGCCAATTCCCCGTCCTCCATATCCTGCTGCCGAAGGGCTCTGGGGCAAACCGACCCTTATTAATAATGTTGAGACACTTGCCAATGTGGCAACAATTATACGAAAAGGTTCGGGATGGTACAGCTCAATCGGAACTGAAAAAAGCAAAGGCACTAAGGTCTTTGCGCTTGCCGGAAAAGTCAAAAACACAGGCCTTGTTGAAGTGCCAATGGGAACAACTATACGTGATATAGTATTTGGCCCTGGTGGAGGCATGTTAAGCAGGCGTGTCGGTTTTAAAGGGGTTCAGCTTGGCGGCCCATCCGGCGGATGCCTTCCGGAAAACCTGCTGGATACACCAATAGATTATGATTCAATCACCAAGACTGGGGCCATAATGGGTTCCGGCGGCATGATTGTCATGGATCAAAGGACCTGCATGGTTGACCTTGCAAAATATTTTCTGGAATTTACCGTTGCCGAATCATGCGGCAAATGTGTTCCTTGCAGGATAGGGTTAAAAAGGTTACTGGAAGTTCTTGAAATTATATGTAAAGGGGAAGGGAAAGATGAACACCTTGTGTTTCTCGAAGAAATGAGTGCTTCAATCAAAAATACCGCCCTTTGCGGCCTTGGCAACTCTGCGCCAAATCCGGTTCTTACAACTATGCGGTATTTTAAAGATGAATACGCGGTTCATATGAAAGAAAAGGAATGTCCTTCTCATGTTTGTATCGATCTTGTGCATTTCGAAGTGATAAATGAGCGTTGTTCAAAATGTGGAAGGTGCTTTAAGGCATGTCCTGTTGATGCAATAACGTGGTCAAAAGGGGAATTTGCAGTGATTGAAAAATCCAAATGTATAAAGTGCAAGTCCTGTATAAATACTTGTGAATATATGGCAATACAATGATAGAAATAACAATTAACGGAAATAAAGTAAAAACTGAAGAGGGCAAGACTGTTCTGGAAGCGGCTCTGGAAGCAGGCATGTATATTCCTAATATTTGCTACCATCCGGACCTTGAGCCAATTGCATCGTGCCGTTTATGCGTTGTGGAGATTGAAGGCATGAGGGGATATCCAACTGCATGTACTGTAAAAGTCAGTGATGGTATGAAAATATCTGCAGATACACCTGAAGTCCGGCAAATGAGAAAGAACAACATATGGCTGCTGTTGAGTGAGATGCCCGATGACTTTGATAAAGACACCCAGTTCATGCGAGTTGCAGAATATATAGGTATCGAAAACCAGCTCCCGGGACATGAAAAACAGCTTAGAAATATTCCAATTATAGACGATGAGCCGCTATACATACGTGATATGAACGTTTGTATTCTCTGCGGGCGGTGCGTACAGATGTGCCAGGATGTCCGTGGGGTAGGTGCCATCGGTTTTAAAAACCGGGGCATTGAAAGCACAATAGGCACCAGTTTCTCAAAGACAATCCAGGATGAGGGATGCCGTTTTTGCTGTGCCTGCGTAGAGGTATGTCCCACCGGCGCTCTGGTTGACAAGGAAAGATATCTCAAGCAGAGAGAGGAGGCGGTAATGTAGCAATGGACGTTGCCCGTTCATCCATAAGGCTTGGAGCTGAAAAGGTATCTGTCATTTACAGAAGAACAAGGGCCGAGATGCCGGCAAACCCTGAAGAGATAGTAGATGCCATTGAGGAAGGTATTGAAATGCTGTACCTCAATAATCCAAAACAGGTTCTTGAAAGTAAGGGAGAAAAACTAAATCTTGAGTGCGTTAAAATGCAGCTGGGAGAGCCGGATGAAAGCGGCAGGCGCAGGCCCGAAACTATCCAGGGAAGCGAATATGTCCTTGAGCTGGATTATCTCATTAGCGCAATTGGCCAGGAAACTGATGTACCGGAAGGTTTTGGTGTTAATACTAACCGCAGGGGCAGAATTGAAGTAACTGAGAGTACCGGAAAAAGTTCACAAGATGGTGTTTTTTCAGGCGGTGATGTTGTCACAGGACCGGCTTCAGTTATAACTGCAATTGAAGGTGGCAGAATTGCCGCATCCTCCATAGATGAATATCTGGGCGGTGATGGAGATATTGACAGGGTATATTTTGAACCTGAAGATGAAGAAGGATGGATTGGCAGACAGCTTGATTTTGCTGCACAAACAAGGGCTGGAGTTGCCATGCTAAAAGCTGAAGACCGTGTCGGTAATTTTTCGCAGGTTGAAGGTGCTTTTGATGAAATGGAAGCTAAATGTGAGGCAGGCAGATGTTTACGCTGTCAGTTACGGTGCGCAATTAATGCAGCTCCGGAACCGCCGGTAAAAAATCAGGCATAATTTCAGGATTTAAAAGCCGGAACATAGCAATGTTAGGTATTGTGCGAGAATATGATATTGCTCTAATCCCCACTTTTTCTGGTAAATAATCTTATAACCCCAAACAGCAATAGCGCAGTGGCCATAATGTATGACATCTGGAGTCACATTCCTTCCGGTAAGGAACATTGACAGTATGATCTTAAAGGTTGAAAAACATTTATTCCGATAAAGTGGATTCTTATCAAAAAAATTTTCCTCCATAATTCATAAAGTAGTTTTTTGAAATATGGAGGATTGATTGAAATTTTGCTAAATGTTTATTTCTTTACTTCAATTATTGCATCAGAAGGACATTCGTCTACGCAAGAAGCGCAATCTGTGCACTCTTCAGCATCGATTACATATTTATCATCACCTTCGCTTATCGCATCTGATGGGCACGCATCCACACAGGATCCGCAAGAAGTACAATCGTCAGTAATTGTGTAAGCCATTTCTAGTCTCCTTATAAATGTTGTATTGTTGTGCTTAAACTATCAATTTGAGTTGATAATTATTATCCTGAGGTATGCTGTCAACTATTTTTGAGAAAATATTAGGCTAATATTTTTAGGATTTTTTTTATTTTTTTCAGGTTCATTCGTTTAATTAATGTATAAGATTTTTTAAATTGGAGATAAAAATGATTATTGAAACGACTATAAATATTAATATTGGAATACTGGATATGCTTAATGGAATGTCAGAAAAATGTGGAATATCAAGAACCGAGATGATTGTTTTTTTGCTTAAAAAAGTAATGAATGAGAATACTAACCGTGTATCAATAAATAATAGTGTAAAATATCAGGAGGGTAGTAGTAATAGTGCCTGGCATAAATTTCATATTAGACTGAAAGATGATGAATATGAGTATTTTTTGGATTTACGGAAGCTATTGAAAATGTCGGTTTCTTTAATTCTTGCGTACGCAGTTAGGGAATATATGGATGGGCTAATTAGTGGCGAAATTACCGATAACTATCCATTTGCAAACTATATAATTGCTAAGGAGGTGATAGGTAATGTTGTATGTTGGAGGTTTTTCTGGGGGATACCGCCAGACATCGAAAAAATCTTATCCTTTTGATTAAATTCTGATAATAAAACAAGTAATAAAATATTTTTTAGTAATTTCTTAAGTTAAAGTAAATCACTGCCGATAAAAGTTATGAGGAAGTAGGCAAAAAACGGAGGCGCATATGGAACTTAGTCCCAATGTTCAAGTATATAACATTTCTGATAGTATTCAAAATCTTAACGAAATGTTAAAAAATCTCACCAATGTTCAAATGGATGTTGGGAACAAGCTGCTAAAAGTAAATGTTACTTCAAAAGTAGCGGGATTGGGTGAAAATATAGATATCAGGGCATAAAAATGAAAAGAGCGACATGTAATTGCCGCTCTTTGATAAAATTCATGCATTAAAAGGTACTTTAGTTAACCACGTTTATATCAATCTTTTTAGGTTTAACTTCTTCGCTTTTGAATAAATCCAGTGTCAATACTCCATCAGTTAAATTAGCTTCAACTTTGTTATGATTTATTTCATTTCCAATTTTGAATTTTCTCTGATAATTGTGAAGGTTATATTCAGAGTATTTTAGTTCCTTCCCTTCGGTTTCAAAAGGGGAGGTTTTTCCGTTTATTTCCAGCACATCGTTATCAATTGTGATATCCAGATTTTCCTTTTCGACTCCGGGCATTTCAAAAACAAGTGAGTATTTCTCGCTATTTTCATAAACATCGGTTAAGGGTACCAGGACACATTCGTTATTTTGATCATGATTTGTTTTAACTTCTTCAGTCATGACTGCACCTCCTTTTACTTAATCTCAATTTTTTTGGGTTTTGCATCCTCACTTTTGTAAAGCTTAACTGTGAGAATTCCATTTTTTAGGTCAGCATGAATTTTTTTAGAATTCACCCTGTATGGAAGTTTGATTGATTTTTTGAATTTACCAAAATGTCTTTCCCTTTTGATGTATTTGTCCTCAGTTTCATTGAATTTCTTTTCACCTTCAAGGACTAGTGAATTTTCGATAAGGTGAATGTTGAGATCCTCTGTTTTTACACCTGGTACCTGTGCTCTGATTTCAATTTCATCATTTCCTTCGTAGAATTCAACATATGGAAATTTTCTGTACATTCTGTAGTCAGTATCAAAAAAACCATCAGTTACATCCCAAAGTCTTAACGCATCGTTGATTAGATTTAGTGAAAGCATGGCGTACCTCCTCTTCTCGTTATTTTTCACTTTAAATTAGCACTCATTAGATTGGAGTGCTAACAATAATATATATAAATATGGGGTGACCGTCAATAGTTCAGTAAAAAAAAAATCAATTTTTTTGATTTTTTTTTACTCTGAGCAAGTGATATCCAGGGTAAATATTAGAAAAATAAATGTGTGAATTCGTAGATTAATTACCCACATTTAAGTAGGTTTTTTCCTTCAACATTATTACCTATTCTACCTATTGATAAATTTAGCTAAATAAATTATATTTCATGTCACCGTGGTTAAATTTTCAAGAAAAAAAAGCCCAATTAGGCTAAATATGTTGACTTTTTGAAGGTTGTTCATTATTATAAAATATGTACCTATTGATGTTTTTTATGTTTAATATTATTGTGAGGTTGCTCAGAGTAAATTAATTCAGTTAAAGAAGCTAAGATTGATAAAATCAAATTTTTATTATCATAATATTATATATTATAGAATTTTTTTTGATTGAAATAATTCAGATATGCAGATACTATAAATTATTAGAAATAATAAAAATTTCAAAATAAAGCCCTGTTGGGCTAATTTTGTTGACTTTATAATAATAATTTGTTACTATTGTAAAGTCTTCTTTAAAAACCTTATAAAAATTAATTCAGAATTTATAATTAGACAAATTTAGAATATTTACAATTTCAATTTTTTCGTGAAAGAGGATATTATGGAAAACCGAACACACCTGAAGAAAAAAAGATTCATAATTATTGTTTTTTGCCTTTTTATTTCATTTATTATTTATACAATTAATGTAAAACCGGCATTTTCAGCAGAGGCAATCCTGAAAAATGGTAAAAAGATTGAGGGAAGAATAATCGGTCAGGATGCAGACAGCATTACAATTATTGATAAAAAGACAAGGAAAGCGAGTACATATAAGCGCAAGGATATAAAGAAACTTACTGATGGTGACAAAGTCATCATCGGTGAAACGAAAGAGGTCAAAAAAGTAAGAAAGGTAAGGGCTGATGACTATCTCTTTTCATCAAAGGTCATTCTCAAGAAAAAAAATCAGGTAATTCTTTGCAGAATACTTGAAATAACACCTGGCAAGGTAGTATTAATTGAGAAAGAAACCAGGAAGAACATGACAATTAGAAGATATAAAATTAAGAAGATTATAACCCTCGAGAAGGATAAGCTGGATGAACTGAGAAGAAAGAATTTGGAAGAGAGAATGAGAATTGAGAATGAAGGTTCATTTGTTGGAAAATTTAAGCCCATGGCTGGGCTTCTTGGCAGTACGGGTATTGCAGT
The DNA here is from genome assembly GCA_042569985.1 of Spirochaetota bacterium. Taxonomy (GTDB): domain Bacteria; phylum Spirochaetota; class UBA4802; order UBA4802; family UBA5550; genus JBHPHB01. The sequence continues at coordinate 9,944 of JBHPHB010000002.1, forward strand.
AGGGGACATAGGTGAAGTAATTGTTCCCGGGGGCGGCGTTAAGATTTATGGTGATATGCTCTTTTTGAAATTCGGTGGTAACTTTGAATTAAGATCGGGGCTTCTTTTCGGATTTAGCTATAATGATGCAAAATCTGATAACTATACGACAAACCTCATGTTTATACCTTTTTGGGTTTATGCTGATCTGGCTTACCCGCTTAATTTTGGATTGAGGCCCTATTTTAGATTGGGAATGGGGATTACCGCTGTAATGCTTAAGGGCGATCCCGGTAGTGCTGAAGATTTACCCGAAACATCTGGGGTTGATTTTACTATTCCCATTACTATTGGAGCCGGTTATACTTTTAAGGCCCTTCCCATGATAGAGTGGGTATTTGATTTTACAACGATAATACAAATGGAAACTGTTTCGGGGTACTTCATATCGATTTCACTTGGGGCAGCATATAAATTTTAAACTGATGAGAGGATTAAGTCATGAACACAATTAATAAATTTAATAAAAATGTATTCTTAATATTATTTATATTATCATCATTTTACATGAGCTGTTCAAATGATGCATTTGAGAAACTTCTCAATGCAGATAGAATAAGTGATAAAAGCGCTCCTGTAATATCATCAGTAACAATAGAGTCTGATAATAATAACAGTGCCTATGCAAAGATCGGTGATACAATAACGATAACAATTGTATCAGATGAGCTTCTTGTAGTTGTTCCCACAGTTACATTGAATATTGGAGGCACACAGATAGACGCACTGGTTACAGAGGTTGGGAATTCATATATCGCAACATATACGCTCACAGGTGCTGAAAATGAAGGGAATGTGACAATCAGTATTACAAATATTACCGATATATACGACAACCAGGCAGCAGATATTGTTGCTACAACAGACTCTTCATCTTTGATCTTCTATAAAGATAATAATATCCAGATAGACTATGTATCTGTTTCATCAAATAATAACCTTAATGCAACACTGGCCAAGGTTGGTGATGTGCTTGATATTAATTTTACTTCGGCAAAACATATCGGCACACCAACAGTTTATGTTGATATAAACTCTACAGATAATACAACAGCAACAGTAACCGGCGGGCCAACATCATGGAGAGCTGCATATACATTAACATCTGACCAGGCTGATGGCAACGTGACATTTCTTATAACCGGCATACAGGACCTTGCGGGAAATGATGCCAATATTACTGAAGTTAATTCATCTACAGATAATTCTACAGTGACATTTGACGGTACAGTCCCATCCTTCAACATCGTAACTATGGACTCAAATTTTACAAATACTTCATATGCCAAGGTAGGGGATACCGTAACGGTTGTGCTTCAATCACTTGAGGATTTAAATGGTACACCAACAGTGCAGCTGGATGTAAATGGCACTTTAAGGGATATGAACGTTACCGGCAGCGGCAGTGACTTTAATGCAACTTATACCTTTACATCAGGTGATGATGAAGATAATGTAACAGTGAGAGTAACAAATTACTGGGACAGGGCTGGAAATGCAGGATCTCTTGTTAATACCACAACAGACGGTTCCTGGGTGCTCCTTGACAGGCAGAAACCCACACTGGAATCAATAACCTACGTATCCAGCAATCCCTATGTTTCCGGCCTGGCAGTGGAAGATGATAATTTAACAATAACAATTGTTGCAGGTGAGGCTTTAGTTGTACCGCCCCAGGTTGACCTGAACATAAGCGGAACTATCGTATCTGCCGACAATGTTAGCGGCAGCGGTTTGAATTGGACAGCCACATATACATTTAAAGGAACCGAAAATCCGGGAAAAGTTGCCTTCACCATTTCAAATTATGCTGATATTGCCGGCTTTGTTGGCGATCCATATACAGAGGCTGATGCGACGGGAAGTGTCATTTTCGATAAAACAAAGTATAAGTTTACAACTATATCATCCACAGGTGGAGAAGGTATCAGTACAATTTCACTTCTCATAGAATTGACTTCAACACCGCCAAATGCGGAGACAATTGACATACCAATATTTTTTACAATGGGCGGAACTGCCAGCAATGGGACCGACTATACTGTTCCCGTGTCTCCGATTATTGTGTCAAATCAGAGCGGAACCACAAGCCTTGTACTAACAATTAATAATGAGCCCACAGATGAGTATGATGAGAATGTCACTGTGGATTTAACCGGGCCCAATGCTGATGCATCCGATACTAAGTACACATACACAATTGAGGATGATGATGATCCGCCCAATGTTTCATTTATCACCAGTTCAAGCTATATTCCCAACGAGGTATCTTATCATACCGTAACTTTTGAGTTATCTGCTGTTTCCGGCAAACCTATTGATATAAATGTTGATGCTGTTACTCCATCAGATCTTTCTTTGGCCTTTGATGATTCACCTCTTGACTTTAATGCCACTATTGATGGTGATGTACTTCCAAATAATCGGGCAGGCGGACCTATTACGGTTAGGTTTAACGCTGGACAAACTCAAAAAACCATTCAGATTTATTCACTGGATGATACTAACGGCGATACAGACCATGAGCAGGTTATATTTGAACTGTCAAATCCGGTAAACGTTACCCTGGGAGCACTTGATACTCATACGATGGATATCTATGATGATGACGGAAACCTGACATTAAGTGTGGAAAATGTTAGTGTTGATGAAAATTCAGGCAATGTTACAGTGACCATTGTATCTGCAGGGCCAACTCCATCAGAAAAAGGGTGTGATTCCATGCAGGTTAATTATCAGACCTTTAACGGGTCTGCCTTTGCAGGTTCCGATTACACATCAACCAGCGGGACTCTTACATGGACTACTGTATCCGGCCCTCAAACCTTTACAATTCCCATTATTGACAATGATATTTCTGAGAAGAGTGAGACAATCATCGTAAGCCTTTCAGGAGAGCAGGCAAATGGTGCCTGTACTGAAAGTGTAGAAGTAATCAACCGCGATGGAATTGTAACTATTAACGATGATGATAACGGTTCGATAATTATAATATCGAAGGCGGAGACTTTAGACTGTGATCCCGTTGATGGCTACATAGATCACTATAAATTAACATTTTCTCGTGATGTCCTGGACAGCACTTTTAGCGGACATCAGCTAAACAGCGAGGGAGACAATACGGATTCCTGGGTTGTAACGGGGTACTCAAATGTACGCCTTGACCATGGAAGTGTTGTTGACGGCAACTGTACTGAGGATAACGGGTCAGTTGATACATTAAATGATAATGTATTATATTTGAAGTTTGACCCCAGTGATAATGTTGATACAGGTAATATCCCCGATCTCATTGTAGATGGCGCTACACTTGTAGATGAAGGAACGGGCGGTAAGATATATTATGATACAGGCAAAATTTCCTCTGCTGATTTAACCGAGCAGGACAGTGCGCGGCCATATATTTCGTATGTGCTGGCAAGTGACGGGCCTGTTAATGTTGGTTTAGGGGATGATGAAGTTGGCTGGAACAGCCTGCCAGGCAAGAGCGATAAGCTTGTGATTAAGTTTTCAGAATCCATAAATACTGTGGACCTTTCAGGAATTGACCTTGATGATGTTTTTGAGCTCTTTACGGTGGCAAATGTTTTAAGCACCAATCATTTCGGGGATCCATCTGATATAAATGAAACAATTTGGAGTACCACAGATTATCTCAATGATACCCTGTCAATCGGTTTCTTTGCACACGGCGCAACATTGATGGACGGTGATACAGACCCAAATGATGCAAATACAATAAAGCTCATTGGGGACCTTGTTAAGGACCTTTCTGATAATAATGCAACTGATCCGAATAATGTAATGTCGCCACCGGCAATTCAGGGGACCTTTAATTTTGGACCCAAGGGCCCAAGGATTACAAATGCAGATTATTTTGATACAGACTTAAACGGCCATATTGACCATGTTAGGCTGACTTTTGATACTACCATAGATACAAGTACTTTCCCCGGGTGGGTTGACAACAATTCCACCGGCAGTGTTACAACTAACTGGAAGATCCAGGGATATAACAATGTTCGTATAGATACCAGGAACGAAATTTCCGGTTTTGGCACGCTTGATGATGATAATGCGGATCAGTATATATGGCTTGCCTTTTCAGAGGGTGCCGATTATGATACAGGTGCAAAACCGGACCTTACATCAGATGAAAATTTAACGGACCTTAATGGTACAAATGGCTGTCCCATTTACACTACAGTGGGACAATGTTCGGCTCAAAACAAGCATCCTGGCATTGCCACAACAGATGTAAATGAAAAGGATGCTGCAAAGCCCATTATGATATGGTCAACCGGAAGAGTAGATGAGAAATATGTATATGTCAAGTTCAGCGAGAATATCTGGGGCGATAAGGGAATGCCGACCTGCGGGGCCGGGGGCGAGTTAAAAACTGCAGATTTTGATTATCTTGATAGCGGCAACCCGGTTGGCGCAACAGATATTACAAGTGTTGCAACCATTGATAACTGTGGCGCGCTTGATGGCTTTGTAAAGGTTTTAACTGATTTGGAATTGAATGAAACTGATTTTGGTTCTGATAAGATTGGCCCAACAGCAGACTTGATATTTGACGCAGCAGATAATAATGCATCTACATTAAAGACTGCAATTTATGAGACATCTTCACCATATGTTATGACAGCAAGCTCATACTGTACGAATTGTGATAATTCAACCGATGCAAGATATTTCTTCAGAGTTGTATTTTCCGAGCCCATGGATTACACAACAGCTACAACTGCATCCAATTATGAGATGAGAGAGGATACAGCCACAAGCTGTACTGACATAAGTTCAACACCTATTTCTGTAACAGCAGTCTCAACTACTGTTTATGACATTGAGTCGGATCCTCAGTGCGGATACGGCCATACATATCAGACATTTTATAAGGTTACTGTAAATGGTGTATATAATATTAACAATATTGAACCGGTCAGTAATCCGAATATAGCTACCACCTGGGGAACAAGCGGAGCAAGGAGCCAGGAAATTAATGCAACTGATCTATTGGACAGGACACCTCCCCAGGTTGTGGAAGCCTTATCAATTGACCTCAATACCGTCAAGCTCACTTTTAGCGAACCAATGAGTATAGTCGACCTCAGTGTTTCAGGTTCAACTGATTGTGAAAACGGGGGCACTGTAAATTGCGATGTTGATTCAAACCAGACCAAGTATGTTATTACCCCCACTCTTGGAAGCATTGAGAAAGTGGAAAGGACAGGTAATCCATCTGTTTATGTTGTAAAACATCAAGAAAAGCAGACCGGTTCATATTATGCTTTAACTGTTAAGAATGCTAATGTGCTTGCAGGTACAATACCCCGGGACCTCAATGGAAATGATATTGGCGGGTCTCCCTATAACCAGGTGACATTCCGCGGTAAGGGATCATCAATAGAGGTCTTCCCTGACGGCCCAATGTTTTCAGACCCCTTTGCTGACGGCACAAGCTTTTCTTTTGCCTTTGATTATAACGGCAGGATCTATCTTGGGCCAAATGATTATAACAGCGGGGCCTTCAGGTTTGAACCTGATGCTATGAATCCCGTTACTGTGTCTTTTAAAGCAGTTGGTATTTCCTGCCCTGATGGAACGACTACCTTTGGATATGGGGCAATACAGGATACATGCAATGATAACATGGGGCCAAATGGCGAGCGAGGTGTTGTTGGTTTCAATGCAGGTACAGTTACGTTAAGCAATACAGATTATGATATTCTAATGGTTGGACCAATCCTTGATAATGTATGGGGATCATATTTTACACAGGATGTTGACACACAGTTGAACTGGACAGGATGTGAATTTGGTTCTTTCACCGGTGGCGGAAATACAGCAAGTGTTCAGACATCAATTGCCTTTGGCGACAGCTATTATGTTGCTGTTGCAGGTGCCCAGATTAACCAGGCACCATTTCTTTTCAGGCAGAAGCTCACTGCAGATTCAAATGGCACTTTATCATGTTCAGGTACTGGTTGGTCAGATCTTGATATAAAAAATGTAAATCCCATGGGTAAATCAGCCGCCAATCCAGCTAAATCAGCTGATGGTACATCTGTTGTTGGTATTGATTCGATGATCTATATTTCATCAGGCATGTCGCCTTCACCGCAAAATACATTTTATATTGCAAACAATGGGGGTGTTGCCTATGAAACCTACAATACTGTAACAGATGCCCTAAGTGGAACGTGGACGGTTATTTTAACTCAGGCTAATTTAGGCGGAGTAACCCTGGTACTTCCTTATGAGCCGGAGGGAATTGAAAAGGTCCGTCCCGGCAAACGTGGTATGCCAGCAATGGTTGTTTATAAAAATGCCATGTACATGGCAAGAAACCTTGCAGTTGGTCAAACATCAGCAAATCAGGTCATAAACAATGGGGCTGAACTATGGAAATGTACAACAAACTGTACTGCAACCGGCAACTGGGTCAAGGTACTGGATGTTGATGACTTTTCTTATCTTGACGAAAACGGAACTATAATTTCTTCGGGAACTGGTAACAACATAGCCATTGGATTCCTCCAGGTGAACGGGGATTCCCTTTATATGGGTCTGGATAATCCAACGCATGGAGTAACCTTCTGGAAAACCAGTGTTAATGAGATTGATGATGATAATTCAAGTGATGGTCAAAACGATTTTCAACAGGAGGGAGTAGCAGGTTTCGGTTACGGCCACCCATACATTTTTTCAAGTGCTTCATTGGATAAACTTCAATACTCATACATTTATGTTACAGTAGGGGATGATAGTGATGCAATTCGGGTATTAAGGCAGAGAGATTAAATTTAATTAGATTTAGACTTTTAAAAAGCCCGGTTTTTACCGGGCTTTTTTTATTGTGAAAAAAACAGCTTGCCCAGAGCAAAATATTACCAGCTAACCCTTTTTTCCCACATGTCATGGAGGTTGCATTTTGCAACTACATAAACAAAGGAACTGTAGTTTTTGGGCAGCTTGAATACTGCTTCAGCCTTTTTATTGCCCGATGGAAAGGTTTTCTTTTGAAGTTCTTTGCGGTTATGGTCTAATAATACAATCACCTCTATATAATGTATTGGTGACATTCTGCCTTCCAATGGCACAGTGACGTTGATTATTTTATTTATTTTGTCTGTTTTAACAGTAACCTGCGGAATATGTTCGTAGGAATTGTTTTTCCACTTACCCGGGTTCCTGGCGTTGTAGAATTTAGTTGGTTTAATTTTCTTTTTTATTTTATCCTCTTTTGCGGGCTGGCATGAGAAAATTTGAAATAATAATATTGATGTAAGGATTATTGAAAAATTTGTTTTAATTGATGTCATTATTTCCCTCGTTTAATTGTGATTTATTAGATATTTATTATATATTTGATTTTTGCAAGTTTTTTTTTAAACTGAAATTATAAGAGATGTAACATAAGTTACTCAGTTACCTACCGATAACTGTCGGTAAATTGGGTGCTCAGAGCAACATTTTGAGGGAAATTCTCTTGCTCAGAGCAAAATTAGCTGCAAAATTCCTGCTCAGAGTAAACATCAACAGGAAGATACCTCTTTATTGTAAATTAAAAGCCCCCCTCCGGGGGGTGGGGGGCCAATATCCCTTGCTCAGAGTAATATATTTGCGTGAAATGACTGCTCAGAGCAAATATTCCCTTGCTCAGAGTAAAATTTAGATCAAATTCCATTGCTCAGAGCAAAATATTCTGGGTACATGAGACCTACTTATACTTTCCCCATCTGCGTTCCTCCCGATCAAGAAAGGTTTGAAACTTTTTAGGTTCATCAACTTTTACATTAACAGGAACACCTTTTACGGGATGAGTAAAGGATAATTCAACCGAACTGAGAAAAAGCCCCTTGCCCTTTAATACAGTCCCTTCCTTGCCGTAGATTTTATCACCCAGAATGGGGAACCCTGAATCTGCCATGTGTATGCGAAGTTGATGTGTTCTGCCGGTATGGGGGTAGAGGTAAACAAGGGAAAGCCAGTCATTCTTCAGAGACCTCACATTTTTGATAAGGGCAAATTCCGTATATGCTTCCCGGCCCTCAATGGGTTTTGTGATCTGTCCGTGTTCATCGGCCTTGCCAATGACAATTGCACTGTATCTCTTTTTAACCTGTCTTTTCTCGAACTGCCGTCCCAGTTCTATCTGAGCAGGTGCGGTTTTTGCTATGACCAGCAGACCGCTTGTCTGCATGTCAATACGGTGTACAGTCATGGGCCTAGTCAGTGCATTTTCGTCTGTGGATGGTACAATGTTATGGGGCAGGGCATTTTCCACTGTTTTGAATTTATTCCCCAAAACTTCAATGCCGGCGGGCTTATTTATAACCGCAAGATGTTCATCCTCGTAGATGATATCCAGGTTAAGAAGATATACTTTGGGTTTATTTTTATCAGAATGGATGAGGTCGATTACCTGGCCCGGTTTAATCCATGTACCCGTTTTACATGCTTCCCCGTCAATCCTTAAGTCACCCCTTTTAATTGCCTTTTTTATGCCGTTACGTGAAGGGATCCCGGTAAAGACCTCTCGTGCGTAATCGCTGAACCTTACTTCCACGATATCATCAGGGACAGTATGTGTTTTGATTACAGTCATGAATTAATTAAATTTATACCTGTAATTTAAACATTTTAATTGCATTGTCTGTTGCAGTTTGCGCCACTTCTTCTTCGGGTACACCAAGAATTTCGGCTGCTGATTTCAGGTTAAATAAAATATTTGAAGGTACGTTTGGCCCTTCATTAATCTGCATGGGTAATATGTCGGGGCTGTCAGTTTCAAGCATGAAATAATCGGGATATATTCTGTTTATCATGGCTATCCTTTTTTTGCTAAGCTTAAATGTGAGAGTGCCGCCAAGAGAAAAACTCAGGCCCAGTTTTATTAACTCCTCCGCAATTTCCCTGCTGCCCGAGAAAGCATGGACTACGCCGCCGGCTTCGGGGAGGCCTGTTTTTTTTATGGATTCAATGAGTTCTGTAAATGCCCCCCTGCAGTGTATGATAACGGGCAGGTTGATCTCCCCCGCAATTTCAAGCTGCCTGTTAAAAACCTTTGATTGCACTTCCAGTGAAGGGTTGTCTATCTTTTTGTCGAGCCCAATCTCTCCAATGGCAATGGCCCCCCTGCTTTTAGCATTGACTAATTCCTCGATACTGTCAAGGTCGGACAGGGACGCATACCATGGGTGGATACCCAGCGAATACTCCACTTCCCCGTATTTTCCGGCCAGCAAAGCGGATTGTTCCCATTGTTTTGGGTCAACAGATGAGGTTATTATCTTAACAATGCCGGTCTTTTTGGCATCGTCAATAATATTATCCAGGTTGTTCCATAGTTTGTCGCTTTCGAGGTGGCTGTGTACATCAATTAGTTTCATAGTTATTCTCCAATAATCTTTACCATTATTCTTTTTGGCCTTCTTCCGTCAAACTCTCCATAGTATATCTGTTCCCATGGGCCAAAGTCAAGTTCACCTTCAGTTATTGCTACCACCACCTCTCGTCCCATAATTGTCCTTTTAATATGGGCATCCCCGTTATCTTCACCTGTATTGTTATGCCTGTAGCTGCTTATCGGTTCATGGGGTGCAAGCTTTTCAAGGAAATTGTCAAAGTCCTGTATAAGGCCGCTTTCAGCGTCATTTATATATACCGAAGCGGTTATGTGCATGGCATTTACCAGGCAGAGTCCTTCTTTTATACCTGATTTTTTCAGGATATCTCTTACATTGCCTGTTATGTTTATATACTCCCTTCTTGAGTTCGTATTTAATGTTAAATATTCTCTATGAGATTTCATTTTTCCTCCCGGGAGTTTTATTAAATTTTAACCAATATATGCTTTTTAGCATATTGAAGTAATATTTATTATATTTGTCAATACTTTATGTCATAAACAGGTAATCTCAACACCTCATGATCAAATAATATTGAATTTGAGATATAACTATTCCGAATATAATATTAAGGAGTATTTTTATCTTTCGTCATCAAATTTAATGATGGAGGTTAAAGTATCCTTTAATTGGGAATTTAAGAGGATATTAAATTTCAGTGTATTATTTTGAAAAATCATAAGACATAATTTTTCAAAATATGCCATAAAAAGTGAAAAAACAGGCCGTGTATGGTCAGTTTTGGATGAAAAGTAATATAATTCTTGACAACTTATAGAAATTTAATAAGTATTGTTGGGATCGGAGAAATTTGTAGATTAATGCGAATTGGTATATATCCTGGGTCATTTGATCCATTGACGTATGGACACATTGATATTGTTGAAAGATCCAGAATTATTTGTGATAAGCTCATAATCGCTATTGCAAAAAATTATACAAAAGAACCATTATTCTCCTTTGAAGAGAGAGAAAGGATAATAAGAACCTTTTTTAAGGATGTTTCGGATAATATTGAGGTTGTCTCATTTGATGGTTTGGTAGTTGATTATTGTAGAGAAAGAGGAGTTTCATTAATAATAAGAGGTTTACGTTCCGGAAGTGATTTTGACTATGAGAATACGGTTGCCTGTGTAAATAGGAAGTTAGCACCGGAAATTGAAACAGTATTTTTAATATCGAAGGAACAGAACGCTTTTATTTCATCAAATATCGTTAGAGAGCTAGCAAGCTATAATGGGGATATAACCTCACTTGTCCCACAATTCGTTTTAGAAGAAATCCAGCAAAAACTCTCCGAATCAAAATAGTTGTAACTAATTTTATGTTGCGATTATCAAAATTAATTGTGTAATTGATTTTAATTAAAACCGTATTATTCTAACTTTAGGAAGATTAACAATGTTTAAATTATTACTGCAATGGTAATTTTATAGTAAGCAGTAATATTGACCATGAATGATTAATTAAATTACCTAACTTAACAATTGGAAATAAGATTAATTTAGAGTTCAAATTTTGATTTAAAGTTTTGTTTGATAAAGAAAAGTAATAAAGTAAAAAGGGAGGTAGTACATGACATTAACAATAATTCTGATAATTTGTCTCCCTATAGTTGGAATATTGGGTTTTGTTGTTCGAGCATACATTGGTAAGATTAAGCTAAATTCATCAGAATCAAAATCTCAAAGAATTTTACAGGATGCCTTTAAGGAGGCTGAGAATAAAAGGAAAGAGCTCATAATCGATGCGAAGGATCAACTGCTAAAAGAGAAAAACCTGTTCGAGAAGGAAGTCAGAGAGAGGCGGCAGGAGGTGCAGGCATCAGAGAAGAGGCTGATTCAGAAAGAGGAGTCAATCGACAGCAGGATTGATAAGATTAAAAAACAGGAAAAGATAATAGAGCTAAAAGAGCAGGAAAACAGTGAAAAAGAAGAGGAATTGCGGAAGGAGTATGAGATCCATAAAAAGGAGCTCGAAAGAATTTCGGGAATGTCAGCCGAAGAGGCCAAGGAGCTTCTGTTAAAGAATGTTGAAAACGAAATAAAATTTGAATCGCAAAAGATTATAAACAAAATTGAAGAAGATGCACGGAGGACAGGCGAGAAGAAGGCAAAGGATATCATCATATCCGCCATTCAGAGAAATGTAACCGAGCATACTTCAGAAAGTACAATTACCACGGTTTCCCTGCCATCCGATGAGATGAAGGGAAGAATAATCGGAAGGGAAGGAAGAAACATCCGTACACTTGAGAACCTTGCAGGTGTTGACATGATCATTGATGATACACCGGAAGTTGTTGTGATTTCAGGATTTGATCCCGTGAGGAGAGAAGTTGCAAGGCTATCGCTTGAACGTCTCATTCAAAACGGCAGGATTCACCCTGCAAGAATTGAAGACGTTGTTGTGAAGGTAACAAGCGAGATTGAAGAAAATATCCTTGAAGAGGGCGAAAAAGTTGCCTATGAGCTTGGAATACCTGGGTTAAATAAAGACACAATCCACAGTGTGGGCAAACTGAAGTTCAGGACCAGTTATGGTCAGAATGTTCTCAATCATAGTAAGGATGTTGCAAACCTGGCCGGAATAATGGCAGGAGAGCTGAAGCTTGATGTTCAGCTGGCCAAAAGGGGCGGCCTCCTTCATGATATCGGCAAGGGAAGCATGGTCGAGGGCGAAGGAGCTCATTCAATTGTGGGTTCCGAGATGGCAAAGAAATTTGGCGAGAGTAACAGCATCGTAAATATTATTGCCTCTCACCATAACGATAAGGAACCGGAGTCTTTTGAGGCAGTACTGGTGCAGATTGCAGATGCCATATCAGCTTCAAGACCCGGAGCAAGAAGAGAATCCCTTGATACATATTTGAAAAGGCTGGAAAATCTTGAAGCCATTGCTTCTGAGTTTAAGGGAGTTGAGAAATGCTATGCCATACAGGCGGGCAGGGAACTCCGTGTGCTCGTGGATAATGATATTGTCTCAGATGACAGGGCAGTAGAGATGGCAAAGGAAATAGCTGAAAAGATTGAATCCGAATTAAAGTATCCCGGAATTGTAAGGGTTACCGTTATACGTGAGACCAGAGTTATAGATTATGCCAAGTGATAAAGCTGACCAGGTGAGGATCCTTGCCATTGGTGATGTTATAGGTAAACCGGGCAGGGAAGTCCTTCGAGACAGGCTTAAGGATATTAAAGAAAAAAACAAAGTTGATTTTACCATTGTCAATGGTGAAAATTCTGCAGGTGGCTGGTCCATAACAACAGATGTTGCCCAGGAAATGTTTTTAATGGGAATTGATGTTATTAGCACGGGCAACCATGTGTGGGATAACAGGGATATTCTCAGGATCATAAACAAAGAGCCATCCCTTCTTCGTCCTGCTAATTATCCCAATGGTGTTGACGGAAACGGATATTGTGTAATTACAATAAAGGGCATAAGTATATGCGTAATTAACCTCATTGGCAGGGTCCAGATGAAGCCTGTTGACTGCCCCTTTAGAAAATTTGATTTGCTATATCCGGATATGCAAAGAAAATCTGATATCATCATTGTAGATTTTCATGCGGAAGCAACATCTGAAAAAGAGGCCTTTGGCTGGTATGTTGACGGAAGGGCTTCAGCTGTTTTCGGTACCCACACCCACGTCCAGACTGCTGATGAAAGGATTTTAACAAAAGGGACAGGTTATATAACTGATCTTGGAATGACCGGCGCCTTTGATTCTGTTATCGGGATGAAAACTGATCAGTCAATAGAGAGGTTCTTGAAGCAAGTGAAAATAAAATATGATGTTGCCAAAGAGAATCCCGGCATAAACGGGGTAATCATGGATATAAATAAAAACGGGAAAACTGAAAAGATCCTGAGAATTAATGAAAGACAAAGCTAAATCTCGTTGATCCATTTCAAAGAAACATTGTCCGTTATTTATTAAATCATTTGCCTCTAATAATATTCTACAATTTTACTGTATACTAAGTCAATTATATCATCATCAATATTTTTGCTCGATTCCATGAATTTCTTACCAATTCCATCCTTATCAAAAAGCCCGTCTTTTACCAGAATGGGTGTTCTTTTGTGGGCAAGTGGAGTTTCTTCGCCGTCATCGATTTTGTTATGCAGGTAACCTTTATCCTTTCTCCATGTGAGAGCCCTTTCCTTTCTGTAAATGTCATAGCACAGCTGAAAGCCAGTTATGGTTTCTTTATCATTTTCAAACCACACAATCAGCTCAAAGTAATCATCGGAAAACCATCTTCTGAAACCTTCTCCCGGTACCTGTTTTGCATTTTCAATTTCAATTAGCATTGATTTACCCCTGCTTTTTCAACTTCTGGCAATATTTGAATAAATTAATATTACAATTTATATGAATAAATTCAAGGCATAAATGAAATATTTTTTGAAAAACTTGTTTTTGTCACTGACCGGGTAATATTTCTTGACTTTTAAATGTTATATGATTGGATTATTTACATGATGATACTTCTAAAAAATGCAGGATTAAATAATAAATTAATATGAAATATGATTATGACTATATTGTTGTGGGCTCCGGTTTTGGAGGATCCGTATCGGCAATGAGGCTGGCACAAAAAGGCTATAGCGTGTGTATAATTGAAGCCGGTAAAAGGTACCTTGCCGAGGATTTCCCCGACACAAATTGGAATGTGAGAAAATCCATCTGGCTTCCACGGTTTGCATTGTATGGTACCTGGAGGTTAAAGCTTTTTAAATCTGTTTTGGTCCTGGCAGGTGCCGGTGTTGGGGGTGGTTCATTAAATTATGCCAATACCCATTATGTGCCAGGCGACCAATTTTTTAAAAACGATATAATCAAAAAGATGGGAGGCAAAAAGGCTCTTTTTCCCTTTTATAACCTGGCAAAAAAGATGTTTGGTGTTGTTAAGAACCCCGTTAATACTGAGGCTGACAAAAAGATCCGCAAAACAGCCTCTGCAATGGGATTTGGCAAAACATTCGATTTCACTCCCGTAGCAGTTTACTTTGGCTCTGAAGGAGAAACAAAGGAAGATCCATATTTTATGGGTGAAGGTTTCGACAGGTCGGGCTGCACTCTCTGTGGCGGATGCATGGTTGGCTGCAAGCATAATGCTAAAAATACCCTGGACAAGAATTATCTCTATTTTGCTGAGAAATTTGGCGCAAAGGTTGTCCCGGATAATAAGGTCATAGATGTTAAGCCCCTGTCGGGCGATGGCACCAGGGGATATGAAATTACATCTGCGCGGATGACCGGGCTCAGGTCTCCCAGGACTACCTTTACATCAATGGGAATAGTTTTTTCCGGCGGTGTACTGGGAACCCTGGAATTGCTTTTGAAGCTAAAGGCAAAAAAGCGCCTTCCTGAAATTTCTCATCAATTGGGCAAAATGGTACGCACAAACAGTGAGTCTCTCATTGGGGTCACTGCAAGTAAAAAAGATATCGATTATTCCCATGGTGTGTCAATTACATCCAGTGTATTTCCCGATGATGTAACTCATATAGAGCCGGTTAGATTTTCACAGGGTTCCGATCTCCTTGGATTAATCACCGCTGTTTTAACCGATGGTGGCGGAAAGATTCCCAGGCAGCTTCGATATCTGATGAATTGTCTTAAACATCCATTCCAGGTAATCAGAAATATTTTACCATTCGGATTTGCCAGGAAATCTGTTATTCTGCTGGTCATGCAGACGGTGGATAACTTTCTTCATTTGAAACTTAAGCGTCATATTTATTGGCCCTTTAAAAAGACACTTTCTTCAGAGCAGGATAAAAAGAAGAATATTCCCAGTTATATCCCAGTGGCCAATGAGTTTGCCAGAAAGCTTGCAGGTATTATGAAAGGTCAGGCAAGGAGTACCATCAATGAGGTCATGTTAAATGCCCCTGTTACTGCTCATATACTTGGTGGATGTTCAATTGCTGAAACTTCTGATGGAGGAGTTATCGATTATGAGCACCGTGTTTTTGGCTATAAGAATATGTATATTTGTGATGGTTCAACAGTTCCGGCCAATCTTGGTGTAAATCCGGCTCTTTCAATTACGGCAATTACGGAGAGGGCAATGTCCTTTATCCCGGTAAAGAAATCAAAGAAATTGAGGTGTCTTCAAGTTGAGAAGAAGTGGAAAGTAGAAAAATTATTGACTTCAAAAAAGAAAAAATAGATTCTCCCTTTTATTATTTTCAAAAAAACTTAATCAGTCCCGTTCAGGAATTTGTAAGAGTCACAAAAATAACTTATTTTGTAGAAAGGTAGATATTATGAAAATGAAAAGCTTTAAATTAATATTCACTGCTTTTTCTGTTTTTATTCTCGTTCTTGTGACCAGTTGCAAGACTAAATCTATGATTGCAGTTGAAAGCGAGTATGAATTTGAACCTGTTGTTGCAGGTATGATGGTTAAGCATGATTTTAAAATTAAGAACATTGGAAATGAACCCTTAAACATTTTAAGGGTAAGGCCAGGATGAGGCTGCACTGTTGCTTCATTTACGAAGCAAATCCTTCCCGGAGGCGAAGGAAAAATTTCATTAACTGTTAATACATCAAGTTTTGGAGGCAAATTTTTAAGAAAGCGCATCAGGGTCCGGACAAATGATAAAGTTCGCCCAAAGTTTGAATTAAAAATAAAGGGCAAAGTAATTAAATTCGCTGATATTAAACCGGGGAGAATCAGGTTCAACGGATATTACAGGGATTTAAAAACTAAAAAGATTATAGTTACCCCCAAGGAAAAGTATTTTTTTAATATTAAGGGTTTAAACGCCAAAAAGGGTAAAAATATAAGTTATAAATATAAAAAGGTCAAAAAAGGCAAAGATGTGAGGTATGAGATCATGGTTAGTAACAAGTTAAGGAAGAAAGGTTACTACGGTGACATCCTTTACATTGAAACGGACAGCCCAATCCGGCCAAAAATCGGGATAAGGATTTATGGCAGAATTAAGGGCAAAAAATAGAATTCTCCGATGAATCTGAGAAGGTAACTTTCAGGAACTATTAAAGGAAGTTTCTCCGGGGGCACAAAGACAAACAGTTTTCAGAGGTGCCCATATTAATGAAAAGTAATTTTTATGCTTAGACAATATTTTGACAAAAAGGGAAACATTATAGATTATTATACAATCTTTAATATTTCCTATGATGCCGGTATTGATGAGATTAAATCTGCCTTCAGGTCTTTAATAAAACGTTATCACCCGGATTCTTCTCTTAAGCGGACAGATGCATCCATTGAAAAGATAGACCTCATAATAAATGGTTATAAGATTCTTGCTGATAGCAATATAAGAAAAGATTATAATAAGTATTTATTTCAAAATAAAAAGATAGTGGACAATGGCTACATCATTATTTCTAATAAAAGAATAAAGTATTCTGCTTCATTAAATGAAATGCTGAAGGCAAGGCTTCTTCCCAAGGGGATA
The DNA here is from genome assembly GCA_042569985.1 of Spirochaetota bacterium. Classification (GTDB taxonomy): domain Bacteria; phylum Spirochaetota; class UBA4802; order UBA4802; family UBA5550; genus JBHPHB01. The sequence continues at coordinate 26,851 of JBHPHB010000002.1, forward strand.
AAAAGGAAAGACATACTATATAATTTTGGCCAGGAAATTGAGATACTCGTTTCTCCTGTTGAAGCAAGAAAAGGTGCACTGGCCTATATAGAACTTCCCGCAAGAATGTATTGTCCCATCTGCTCAGGGAGGAACAGGGAATGCCATGTTTGTAAGGGTATGGGCAGAATTGCCACTACTTCACAATTGGAAGTTAAAATATCGCCAAATATAAAAAGCGGCACCATAATTGATGTTGACCTTTTGAAGATTAAGCCCGATAACTTTGCTACCTTCAGGGCAAGGGGCATTAGGATTAAAATTACCGTGAAGGAAAATCTGGTATAAAGGTAGAATAAGGGATGACAAATGGAAATTGAAGATCGTCAAAACTATTTAACAGGACTATTTAATAGTTCATCAATAAAAAAAACCTTTGGCATGGAACTAAGCTATGACGGGGATGGTTCGGCAGTTTTTTATATGCCCTATAATCCTGGGTTTGACCATGGTTTAAATCAAATACACGGAGGTGTATATGCAACACTTCTTGATAATGCCGGGTGGTTTACCGTTGCCCAGCATTATCCCACATGGATAGCAACAGCAGAAATGCAGATGAGGCTGCTTGAGCCTGCAGAAAAAGTTGATCTTATTGCAAAAGGAAGAATTTTAAAAAGAGGCAAGAAGATTGCCATGGCCCGCATGGATATAAGGACTAAAGATAATGTTATTGTGAGCAGTGGATCGGGGACTTTTGTTATTACAGGTATCGAATTTTAATTATAATCCGCTATTATCAATTAGATTCTTCAGTATTAAACCGTAAAATTTATTATCGCCGGATTCATAAAACCACCCTAAATGTGAATTGCAGTTAGAGCATATTGCAAAACACCATGTGAAGCCGGAAAACCAGGTATATTCCAGTGTTGGTTCTTCAAAGACTTTACATCCCGCAGCTTCCTTGAAACATCCAATAGTAAAAATGTGTCCGGCGGGGTTTTTGTATGTGTGGCTGTGCTGCCCGTTAATCTCAATTATGTTTTGGGGCGATGTGATAATATTCTGACAAAATTTGCAGATTATTACATGCTCCTTCTCATAATTTTCTTCCATTTCAATTTCAGGTTCCACTACGATGGTGTCAGCAGTCTCTGTTTGTTTGAAAGTTGCAATAGTTGGATAAGCCCATTCTAATGATATGTTATTGATCATTCCTATCATAAAAATATTAATGATTAATAAATTTAATAGTTGAAAAGATATATTAATTTTTTTAAATGACTTTTCTTGTACTTTTTCAGATGCTTTACACTGGCATCAATAAAAACTGGATATTAGATTAATCATATATTAAACATTGTCAAGCAATTCTCATGTACATTATTATAAAGCTTATTATTTGGAGGTAGAATGGACAGTTCCACCGGGGTATCAAATGGCGTAAAGAGTAAAACTTTAAAGGAAATATTTCAGGATTTCAGGAAGGTACCTGTTATTTGTACAATAATCCTTATAATAGCAGCTGCTGCTTTTATGAGGTTTTTCATGCTTGGCAATCCTTTCCTGTCCTCAGACAACCTGACTTTGGGTTACAGGATGCTGAAATTTTCCGGTTTTACATGGATACTCTTTGAGCAGTATGGGATTATCATTGCCATATTGGATAAGCTCATTGTGTCTCTACTTGCGTTTTCGGGTATAACAGTAACGGAGTTTGTGTTTAAAATGCCAATAGCCCTCATGGGTGTTTTACAGGTCCCGTTGACCTTTCTTTTTCTGAGGCGGCTTAACCTGTCATTATTTTTGGCGCTCATGGGTTCCGCATTAATCGCCGTATTTCCGCTTCATATTTCAGACTCAAGATATTTATACGGTTACGAGTTATTTGGAGTTTTCTTTTTGACAATGGCCATCTGGTCGTTGCTCAATTTTTTCGAAGGCCCCACCAGGAGGAGGGGAATTACGGCGTCAATATTTTCGGGTCTTTATATTATATCGCATGGATATTTTTTACCCTTTTTTCCCGTACTGGTTACGATAATATTTCTTTTTTCCCCTGTAAAGGATGGGAATATTTTTGACAGGTTTAAGGCCGGCCTGCTTGTGTATTTAAAAAACAGGGCCTGGCTTTTTCTGCTCATATTGTTTCCCTTTACCACACGCCCGTGGATCCATCTGTATTTTAAAAAAACATCAATGGGATTTTATCTTTTCAGTTATTTGCCCGATGTTGCATTTGCATGGGGCCTGTTTATTGCCATTCTTTTTGTGATTTCAATTCTCATAAATATTTTCGTTAAGAAAACCAGGTCAACAGCGGGTTTTTTATTTATCATTGTTTCAATAGTATATCTCATGCCCCTGTGGTTTGGTTCTCCACCGGGAGTGACTGTGGCGAGGGGTTATATGCTTATAAGCCTGTATTCACTAATGATATATATGCTCATTGTTTTTGACAGGTTTATTTCGATTAATAAAATAAGTCTCCTGAGGCCCGTTGTTTATGCGGTTTTAATACTGTCATTTCTTGGTACGGCATGGGGCAGTATTGAAACATTTTTCTTTCGTGACAAACTTGTTGATCCCGCATTAATTCATATACACAGCAAGCGCGGTTCCATTATTGATACAGGGGTAAAAGCAGCCGGGTATATTGTGAGGAAGTATGTACCTGCAAATGCTAAAGTATTTGCCATGCACCAGTCAATTGAGGAAGAAAACCTTTTTTATTATTTTAACCGTGACCAATATGCCTATAATGACATGACCAGCGGAGAGACAATAAAAAAGTTTAATGAGCTCAGCGATAAAATTGATGTTGTACTGTGTTCGAACTGGCAGGCTAAGCATGTTGAATCTGATAAACGTTTTATAAAGAGGGTTGTGGTTAAATGGGATAATCTTCCGCAGGTAGTAATCTATTCAAAGAAACACATAAAAATCCCCGGCATGTTTGTAAGTACATCGGAATATAATAAGAAATTTGACAATGAATATTCCTGGAACAGGGTAATTCTTGGAAACTTCTTTTCAAGGAGTGATATGACCTTTTCTCAACAGTTAATGAAAAGGGAAAAAAGGAAAGACCACAGGAAAAAAATAAGAAAATATCTTTACTTTTTGTTTAATAAATAATAAATAACACAACGGGGAATGCAAAAATAAATTTATGATAAAAAAAAGATTATTCATGTTATCTGTTTGCTTGCTCATCTTGGCAGCTTTAACCACCAGTGTGTTTGCATTTTCCGGGCAGGAAAGAAAAAAGGGTTTTATCACCTTTTACACAGGCTATGATTTTGCTCACTTTTCAAACGAAAATGACCTTGTTAGTTATGAGCCCCTTCATCTTTTAAATGTAGGCATCTGGGCGGGATGGGAATTTATTACCTATAATATAACCTACCGCACAGATCGCAGTATGGTGCAGGGATCGGGTTTTGGTTATAATGAGGACACTGACTTTATAACCAACAGGATGTTTTTCTCCCTGGGAGATTCGTACAGGGACGGCATAATGCTCTTTTATACTTATGCTAACTTTGCAAAAAGAAGTAAGGGTGATTTCTGGGACAGCCTTGAAGAGGATACAAACGGTAAATATAAAATTTATGATAACTTTAAATATTCCACCTACGGTCTTGGATTTAAGGCAACAGAGTTGGCCATGTTTTTTATGTGGTTATTTTATTACATGTCAGATGGTCCCGATCACTATTTGGAAGAATTCGAAGAAATACTTAACCGCTCCAGCGGAATTGAGGGATACTTTACCTATAATATAACGACTTTACCCAATCCCGGCAGTAATAAGGAAAATATATACCATATGTTTGGCCTGCACTTTACAACATTTCCACCCACAAGCGCATGGTATTTTAATCTGGAACTGGGTGCGGATATGGGATTTTTAAATGATAATCCCGACATTGGTGTATGGGCATTTGATATTGAAATCGGTATGGGATACAGGAGTAAGATGCTGGGCGGCAAATTATCATTTGTCATGAGCGTTTATGATTTTGGAAAATACAGTGACATTGAGGATGATGACGATAAAATGAAGGTTGGCGATGGTTTTATAGATGCCATGTTTATCGGATTAAAAGCAGAAATAAATTTTACTTTATAATAACAATATCGGAATTACCTATATGAAAAACCTGTTAAACATAATAATTCTTTCCGCTTTATTATTAACCAATTGCAGTTTTGGTGAAGGTAAATGTGTGTTTTATCTTGATGGAGTGGAAAAGATATTTGATTCCTATGGGAAGATGGTTAATTCCATTACATGTGAGAGTAGAAACAGCAATGAAACCCTTACAATAGTTATTGGCGGGGACATTATTGAAGGTGCTCAATTCTTTGACACCGAATTTGGTGGAAATATGACAATTGCCTATTCTGACGGTGATAATGAATATAACAGTTCCCCCAATGGTTTAGCATATCTGAAAATTGATAAGATTAGTACCGGAGGTGACCTCATAAGGGGACATTTTAACGGACAGCTTAAAACAAGCTCCACAAGCAGTACGGTAGAAATAACAGACGGCCTGTTTGTCAGTGATCGTTAAAGATATACCTCTCATGACATTCCCCAAAATTCCCTCACAGTAATTATTTTCTTCTTGAAATTATTCCTTGATATGCTACAGTACTTGTTTTATTATTATCCCCATAATCATGAGGCGGAAAATGAAGCATGGATAGTTTTGCATTAATCAATGATTTATACAACAGAATAGTAAATATAAATTCTTCAAACAGCAGGGATGCCATTCCTCACTCTGATGTGTTTTATAAACAGATGATGTCTCAACTTGGTATTGACAGACGGACATTGACCCTGATTTTAGATATTCTAAAGGAATCGCATAAGATCCTGTCTATTGATATTGTCAAAGAGGATAAGAAAAGGAAAATTGATAAAATTGTTGGTTACGTTGATGCTGACCTGAAAACTTTGGGAAGGCTGAAAAATTATTTCGGGTCTCTTCTGGCAGATATGTATGAGAAAGATTATAATAAAAAGTACTCGCCATATCGCGTTATACAGGAAATATTTCCTAAAATGAACCTTTTAAACAATTCGCCCATTGGCCATATTGGCAATAAGGCAATTATGCTTTCAGAATTTGAAAATCTCATTGAAAAGAGGTACCAGGAATATACGGAAAAATGGAAATCTGATACACTTGATATGCTGCTAAAGCAGGATAGGTTTAGGTCTATAAATAAAATTGAACTGAAAGAGGATGTTCCAAAAGAGGAACCCCGGGAAAAAGTTTTAAAAGAAAAGTCAAGAAGGGCCGTTGATTCGGATCAGTACGAGGAATTTTTATCAAAAAGTGCTAATTACCCTCTCAGTACAATCTTTAAAATATATGGCGCAAGTTTTTTTTATAGAATTCATTTGAGAAAATATAACTTTAAGTTTTTGCTGGATTTGATTACAAGTAAGGAAATTAATAAAAAAACAGATTTAAAAATATTAAAGGATATGATTGGGAAGGTAAAATCAAATTTTGACAGAGATCCAAATTTGCATGATTACAAAGAGGATATTTATAAACTTGACCGCATACTTTCCAGGTTTATGCATGGCCGCAAATAAATTAATCACTTTTTATTGGAGAACATGATGAAGAAAATTTTTATTTCAATTTTTATTGCTGCAGTAACATTTACTTCAGCAAGTGCAGAGCAGCAGGGGATGGAATCTATTACTCCATCTGAAGCAATTTTGTTTTTGAAAACCTCTAAAATTTCCAGGTTAGTGCAAACCTCAAAATTCATCATTGATAATATTTTATCGGAAAAGCAGAAACTCCAGGCAGTACAGGGCAGGGACAGTTTCAGGAAAAAAACAGGCATTGACCTGCTGGAAGTTCAATCAATTGGGAGTAAGGGATTAAATACTGATAAAAGAATGGGCCTTGCAATTTTAAAGAAGGTTAATAACAGGGATAGGTTAATTATTTTTATTCCTGTAATTGACGGAAAGAGTTTTCCGTTGAAATTTGTAGAAATTATAAAGTCCATAAATATGAATAAAGGGGATTTGGATATTTATCCGGCCATTACAATGTACAAAAATAACAGGATATACCAGATGAGGAAAGATGTATTTGCAACTTCCAGCAAGGGATACTTTGTTATTGCAAGTACGGGCAAGCTAATCAAAAATGTGGTAGACCTGGCTGATGACAGCAGTAAATCCCTGGCTTCGGATACTCTATATGCCGATTACCTCAAAAATAAAAAGGGTCACTATGATTTTAATTTTTTTGTAAAGCGGGAAATGCTCATTGATATATTCAAGCGCGGTTTGCTTAGAAGAAAAAAAAGGGATAACATAAAAAAGCCTTCCCTGATTTTTAATGATAAAAATATCTATGGAGCTGTTTTAAAAAATAAGGGGGAAATGGATGAAAGTTACAGGATGGTGCAGTTTTCCAAGAAGAGGTCCGGTGGTGTTTCCCCCTTTGAATCGGTTAATTACGCACTGCTGGGAGCAGGTGTTGAGTCAAACAGGTTTAAAGTATATGTTGGTGCAGACCTCAATGTCCTGAACCCCCTTGTTAATATAGCAACGAGCCTTATAAAGACCGGTAATGCCGGGAAGAGCCTTTATTTACAGGATGCAACGGGATATTCTTTCCTTTCATTAAACTTTAAGGATTTTGAGAAAATATGTAAAACCTCGGGGCCCGGGTGCAAGGAGTATGTTGGCCTGAAAAAGGCCGTCAAGATGGAAACAGGTATAGATCTGGCTGTAGACTTCATTCCATATTACAGTGGGATTGTAAATGTACTTCTGGGTAAATCTGAAGGTTTTGGAATGAACAATATAGCGGCCTATTTGCCTATGAACAGCTATGCTAAATCAAAAGCACTATGGCTAAAGGCAAAAAAATATTTTAAAAGCAAGTACGTTAAATCAAAGGGTTTCGGTGAAACGAAGATTAATGGTAAAAATGTTTTCTGGTTTGCAGGAAAGGATAGGCAGAGAAGATACTTTTATGCTGATAAAAGAGGAATATATATTGCCGATAAGCTTCCTTTCCTGAAAACCATTATAAAGAGTAAAGAACTTGGGGAAGTTCAGATTAGTCATATACTTATTGAAAAAATGACAAAAGATGTTTTCTTTCTTGCATATGTTAAGGATAAAAGTTTTTTAAATAACCTCATGAAGATGCAGACTATGAGAAACAGGGACATTGGCAGCGCTGTTGCCAGGATTGGGGATATCTTTATAATCCTGGGCGGAAAGAAGAATTTATTCACAGTTGAATTGGATGTGGAGTTAAATAAGAAAATTGATAAATGATGATGAAATATTTATTTGGCCCCGTTAATTCACGGAGGCTGGGGATTTCACTTGGCATTGATTTAATTCCCCACAAGGTTTGTTCCTACAACTGCGTTTATTGCGAATGCGGTGAAACAACCGATATAACTTCGGATATTTTTGAACTTGTGCCAACCGGTGAAGTTATTGATGAAATTGATATGTACTTGAAGAACAAACCCCGCCTGGATGTGGTAACCTTTTCCGGTACAGGCGAACCCACACTTCATAGCGGCATAGGCAGAATAATAGGGCATATAAAGAAAAAATTTCCTCAATACAAGGTTGCTGTTTTGACAAATGGTTCGCTTCTCTGGAAGCCCGTTGTGAGAAAATCTCTGGAAGAGGCTGATGTTGTTATCCCCTCGCTGGACGGAGTAACTGCAGAAGTATTTAATTCAATCTGCAGGCCCGCAGATGGCTTAAAGCCTGAAAAAATTATTGACGGCATGGTCGCCTTTCGGAGTGAATTCAAGGGTGAAGTGATAGTGGAAGTGTTCATAATTCCAGGAGTTAATGACATGGAAGCTGAATTGGAGAAGATAAAAGAAGTATGCCGGAAAATAAATCCTCACATGATACAGTTGAATAGCATGGACAGGCCTGGCACCGAGGATTGGGTTTTATCCTCGGGCGAAGAGAGGATGGTTGAAATAAAAAAATATTTTGAACCTCTTGAAGTTGAAATCATTGGCATGCCGGCTGAAAATGGACAGAAGCTTTCTACTGAAAAGACAGGGGATACCTTTAAGAAAATAATATCATTGCTTGAGAGAAGGCCTTCCACATTTGAAGAGATATGTGAAAGCACGGGGGGTGAAAGATTTGAGGTTGAAAGCAAATTAAATGAACTGCTAAAAAGAAATACTGTAAGGATTGAAGAACAGGCAAGGGGTAAGTTCTATGTTTTATGCTGATAAAATCAGTTCAGCGGAATTACAATTTTTGCGTAGGTTTTATTATTTTTTGTCACTACAGTAAAATTTTTATAAGATATATCAATATTTTTTAATAAAACAACAATCATTGATAAACCTAATCCCATTCCCTCTGCTTCGGGGTCAGGATTTTCAAGATAAAATTCGGCGATGTTATCATACTTTGAAGATTGTTCAACTCTCTCCAGTATTCTTTTAAGTTCTTTTTCAGTGAGGGGAATGTTATTTATTACCTCAACGCTCAAATTATTGTTTTGAATTTTCAAATATATTCGCGTTGATAATTTTTTTTCTTTGCATTTGATACCATATTGAAGAAGTGCCTTGGCATTTAGGATTGACCTGAGCTGCTTAATCATTTCGCTAGCTTTATCGGTATTGTGAATTTTACCTTCATCGAAGAGCAGTTTTTTAGCATTTGCCTTTATTGCATTTGCAATTAATTCTTTAATGCATGAAAAAATTGGCGTGAAAAGCTCCTGTTTGTTATATTTTTCAAGAATTTTAACTAATGCGAATTTAATTTTCTCCTCGGTGTCATCGATAGCGGAATATGTTAAAAAGATAATATCTCTTTCATTCTTGATAGCCGTTATAAGGTTTTTTTGGAAGTTATGATCAATTTTTGTTTCAAGCATATTTATTAAAGCCGCAACTGAGTTTAACTGTTCTTAAAAGGGGTTTTAGAGCTAATTCCCTTAAAAAATTAAATTATTACAACAAAAATTGATTATTTATTGATTTTTTTCAAGCAGAAAATAGATTTAACATCAAAATTAGTATAAATTGCTCTTGTATAGCCCCCCAACCCCCCCGGAGGGGGGGGTAGCAATTTGAGGGAATTTTTATCTGCAGTCGTTAGATACATTTCTCCCCCTTCCGGGGGGAGATGCCCGCAGGGCAGAGGGGGCTGTCACAGGGTTGCAGAGGGCTGATAGGTTGATATTTTTAAACAAACACATCAATATTAGTAATGCTGGAGTATAGTAAATGTTAGAATTGATTTTGCCTACGGGATCTGCAATGATTACCATGCTGGCAATAGGTATCCTTTTTGGGTTGATCCTGTCAGTGGCAAAGCTGAAGCTTAAAGTAAAAAAAGATCCACGAATAGAAGATATAACAGAGATCCTCCCCGGTGCAAATTGCGGTGCATGCGGGCAGGCGGGATGTTCCGGGTATGCGATGAAGATAGTCAATGAAGGTGAAGATATAACTCAATGCCCGGCGTTGGATCCTGCGAATATGAAGAAGATTGGAATGATAATGGGTGTTGAAGTTGGTCCTGTTAAGGTCCCATTAAAGGCACGTGTTCATTGTCATGGCGGGATTGATGTAACAGTGAAAAAGTTTGATTACAATGGGCCTGAGGATTGTGAAGCTGCACATAATTTAATGGGCGGATACAGGGTATGCGAATATGGCTGTTTAAGATTTGGCAATTGCGTTAAAGTCTGTTCCTTTGATGCAATCTATATGGGAGATAACGGTATACCCATTGTTGTTCTTGATAAATGTACGGGCTGCGGGAAATGTGTGGAAGCATGCCCCAGGGATATAATTTCGCTGGTCGCTGATAATTTTGAAGTCTTTGTTATGTGTAAAAACAAGGAAAAAGCAAAGATAATGAAGATGGGCTGCTCTGTGGGATGCATTGGATGCAAGAGGTGTGAAAAGATATGCAGGGAAGTATTTGAGGATAACCCCGATATCGACACTGCTATAACGGTTGATAATTTCCTGGCATCCATAGATTATGATATATGCACAGGCTGTAATAAATGCGTTGAGGTCTGTCCGGTTCCCGTAATTGACCCTGTTGAAAAAGCAAATGTTAATAAACCCAAAGAGGAGAAAGCAGAGGTTTCACTATGAAATCGGTTTTTCAAATGACAGGTACCGAAAGGGCTGCAGCTCTTCTTGTGGCTATGGGGCCTGACATTGCTTCTGATATATTAAAGCATTTTAATGAAGAGGACATTGATAAAATTACTCTTCACATTGCCAGGATAGACAAGCTTGATCCCGCGGAGAAAGAAGACCTGGTTGGCGAGTTTATCATTGACCTTCGTAAAATGAAAAACAATGTTAGCGGGGGAGAGAATAAAGCCAGGGAATTATTGATTGAGGCTTTTGGGGAAGATAAGGCCTCAATTATTCTAAAGAAGATTGAAAGCAGGGAGTTGGATAAGAGGTTTGATTTTATTAAGGATGTTTCCGCTGAATTGCTTGTTACTTTTTTGCAAGATGAGCATCCCCAGGCTATTACGGTTACCCTGACATTTTTACCTCCAAAAAAAGCCGCCTCAATTTTAAAATTACTGCCAAGGGATCTTGCTAAGGATATTGCCATTAGAATGGCAAAAATGGATAAGATTCTGCCCGAGGCTGTTCTTGAAATTGCTAACGGTCTCAAATACAGGTACATAGAATATATTAAAGGTGAGGGTGACGATAAACCCCCCGGTGGTGTTAATGCGCTCATTGATATTTTATCATTTATGAGCTTTGATGAAGAGAGGAGGCTGATTAGCCATTTTGAAGAATCAACTCCTTCAATTTCACAGGAGATTTACCACAGGATATTTAACTTTGGAAATGTTGTTAGCCTTTCAAATACGGAAGCCCGGATCCTCATTGATGAAATAAGCGATGATAATTTGATTGCCATTGCCCTTAAGGGTGCCGGTGATGATGTGAGATTTAAGTTTATAAGGAACATGAGCCGAAACAGGGCTACCGATGTATTAAACGAAATGGATAATATTGGCGCCGTTCAGTTGATGAAGATTGAAAAGGCCAGAAATGATATTGTTGATATAATGAGGGTGCTTCATGACAATGGTGTTATTTCTTTAACATCCGGCAGGGGTGAGGATTTATATGTTGAATGATGATATTTGTAATGCCTGATGTTTGTTTAAGGTAACATTCAAAAATCACAATGATTAAGTATAAATTTATGAATATATTAAAAGTATTTTTAATTTTGATTTTTGTTTTTCATGCCTTTGACGGCAGTTTCCTGCTGTCTCAAAAGCAGGAGGATGTTTTAATACAGGATGTAATCGGCAATGTTCAAAAATATAAGAAAAAGATTTTAACTTTAAAGCTAAAGCTTAAAATGTTTGATAAAGTCTTTGAAAAAATTGTATTTTATGACAGAAAAAATCAGGATATTGAATTCGATATTTCACAAAAGCATATCAAAAAGAAGATCGAGGCAGATATGCTGAACCTTCATGAAGGCATGGATTACCTTGTAACATTTACTGTAAATGGAGTTGGTAATTTGGGTGGTTTAATTGCCGATTTGCATGGCTTTAAACCAGTAATTATGAAAATTATTCCATAGAAATATAATAAAGATTATTAATTTTGAAATTATCTTAACCTTTTAAAATAAGAAAGCAGAATAGCTGGGCGGCTATTCTGCCTTCTAATTTAAATTACAGTGCCAAGCAAAGAATATGATATAATTCGGGAGGGAATCACCATATTTTCACTTGTAGTGAAATTATCGGACCATTTTGTTAATATCTTTAGTTATTTTTGGGATTGATTTTTTTTATGATTGGTAAAATTGTAAAGGTTTATGGGAAATTTTATATTGTATTAAATAATGATGAACGTATAAATTGCGTTCTAAGGGGTAAAATCAGAAAAGATGAACGCCTCAAAAGGTTTTCTGAACCTGCAGCCACCGGGGACATGGTTGATTTTGATTTAAATGATGACGGTACCGGTGCAATAAATTCAATACAACAACGGAAAAATGTTTTTTCCAGAAAAGACAAGGCCAGGGGTAAAGAGGATATTATCGCATCCAATTTGGACCAGATAGTTATTATTCAATCCTTTACAAAACCAAAACTCAATTTAAGATTTGTTGATAGACTACTTGTGAGGGGGATGAAGGAAAATATTCCCGTTGTTCTCTGTGTCAATAAGGTGGACTTAGCTACAAAAGAGAATATTGATTATGTGCATCAATATTATAACGGTATTTCACTGAAGGTTTTAATAGTCAGTGCCAAGAGCGGCAAAGGCCTTAAAAAATTAAAGAAGACCCTCTCGGGAAAATTATCTATCTTTGTTGGATATTCCGGTGTTGGTAAGACATCCGTACTGAATGAAATATATCCCGGTTTGGAATTGCCAACATCACCTATTTCAGAGAGTACGGGAAAGGGCAAACATACAACAACAAACGTGGAATTGATTGACGTGGGAGAAAATACGAGTATTATGGATACACCCGGGGTGAGGGAATTTGGCCTTTTTGATATTGAACCCCATCTACTGGGAATTTATTTCAATGATTTTACCGAATATATTGGCAACTGCAGGTTCTCCCCCTGTACCCATGACCATGAACCAAAATGCGGAGTTAAGGATGAGGTAGAGAAAGGTAATATTTTCCATGACAGGTATGTGTCTTATTTGAATATACTGCACTCCTTACAGGAAGCTCATGATAACTTGTATTAGAAAAAAGGAGTCCAAATTCAATGGCCCATTGCGGGGATAGGAGAATGGAAATCCGATTTTAAAGATTAACAAATTAATGACTATAATAAAATGATAAAAGTTAAAGATCTGCATATTTCATTTAATGGCAAAAAGGTGGTTGACGGTATTGACCTTTTTGTTCCCACAGGCCATACCGTTGTCCTTTTAGGTAAGAATGGTTCGGGTAAATCGGTTATACTTAAAACAGTAGCAGGCCTCATTGATGGATACGATGGGAAGATTGAGATTGATGATAAAGATATTAGCGAATTCTATCTCAATAGAGAGAAAACTAAAAAGAATTCTTATGAGGACTTTTTCCCTCTTGCATATGTATTTCAAAAAGGCGGGCTCTTTGATTCTATGAATGTATATGATAATATTGCATTCGGATTAAGGCGCATGAATGTTGATGAGTCAAGTATTAAAGAGAAGGTATTGACTTCACTTTCAAGGGTGGGCTTAAAAGGAAATGAAAACAAGCTAACTTCCGAATTGTCAGGTGGCATGCAGAAGAGGGTGGGGCTGGCAAGAGTAATTTGCTTAAATCCCGTCATTATTCTTTTTGATGATCCCACTGCAGGTCTTGACCCCATACTGTCAGATTCAATTTCAGATTTAATACTTGAGATAAGGGATTCCCTTAATACTACTTCCATAGTAGTAACTCATGATTTAGATGTTGCCAGGAAGATTGCCGATTCCATAGCCCTTTTATACCAGGGGAAGATTGTTTTTTTTGGCCCCGGAGAAGATTTCTTTAATGAAACTAATGAATATGCTTCACAGTTTATTGAGGGAGAAACGGAAGGGCCAATAAGTATTTTTTGATAAAAAAACCAGGAGATATTGATGAAATTGAAAGTAAAAACAGATTCGAAATATGATGTTGTTGGTATTGGGTCAGCGTTGTTGGATTTTACCGTGGAGGTTGATGATAACTTTCTTTCAGGTGCGGGACTTAACAAGGGAGAAATGTATCTAATCGATATTGAAAGAAGCAGGGAGATAATTTCAACACTTAAAAATTACAGGATGGAGACAACGCCCGGAGGCAGTTCAGCAAATACTGTTGCGGGGATATCAACTTTTAACTGTAAGGGTATTTTTTTAGGAAAAGTGGGAAATGATGAGCATGGTAATATTTATATTAAAGAAACAGAGAACAGCGGAGTGAGTACCAGGATAGGCAGGGATAACACCAGCACGGGCCACGCCATAACCTTTATAACTCCCGATTCAGAGAGGACTTTCGCTACCCATCTTGGAGCGGCATTGGAATACAAAAAGAGTGATATTATCGATGAGGATATCATCAATAGCAGGATACTGCATATGGAGGGTTATCTTTTTGAAATGCCCAGTCTATATGAAGCCTGTTTACATGGGATGAAAATTGCCAGGGATAATGGTGTTTTGATTTCCATAGATCTATCCGATCCGGCGTTAATTTCAAGAATCCACCATACTTTTAAAAATGTTCTCAATGAGTATACTGATATTGTTTTTGTAAATGAGGAGGAGGCAAAGGCATTTACAGGTAAGACAAGAGAGGATGCTTTGACTGAACTTCATAAAATGTGCCCTTTTGCTGTTGTTAAGCTTGGTGATGATGGAAGTTTAATTAAGTATGACGGTATGGAATATAAAATTGATGCTTATAAAACAGAAGCTGTAAATACCAATGGGGCAGGTGACATGTATGCGGCAGGTGTTCTATATGGTATTGCAAATAATTTGGGTCCGGAAAAATGCGGTAAGCTTGGAAGTTATGCTTCATCACTTGTTGTTTCACAGGTTGGGGCAAGGTTATCTTCAAAAATTAATCCCCTGGACATCATATAAATAAATGATGTTTTATTTGAAAAAAACCTTGACGATAGTTTGATGTCAAACAAAAATCGCCCCCATGTACGAAAAGGATGCAATTTATTACATCACCAGGGTTTATTATAAAATAAACAGGTACCTCATAAAAAAACTGGCAAGCCGCGATATAAAGGGGTTTGTCCCTTCCCATGGGGAAATCATAGGGATGTTATTTCTAAAAGAAAAACTCCAGATGAAGGAGCTTGCCGAAATGATTGATAAAGATAAATCAACAGTTACTGCACTGGTGAAAAAATTAGTCCGCTTTGGCTATGTTAAAAAAATCAGAGATAAGGATGATAATAGAATTAATTACATAAGCTTAGCTAAAAAAGGGGAGGCGCTAATGCCCCATTTAAATGAAATAACTAATGAATTATATGAGATGGCTTTATCCGGCGTGAATGACCGGGAAAAGGACAAGCTAAACAAGATGCTCGTTAAGATATTTAATAATTTTTAGGTCCCCCGGTTTGCCAAACATATCATCCAAATAATTTATTCATATTATCAATTGCAATTTTATATGTTTCATCAAAAGATAATTTCGATTTGAAACCCGCTGCATTTTTATGACCGCCGCCGCCATTTTTCATTGCAATTTCAGCAACATCTAAATCGCCCTTTGTCCTCATGCTTACTTTTACAGGCCCCCCGGCATTTTGTTTTACCAGTAAACTGGCTACTACTCCTTTAACGGTTAAGGGAAGATTTATAGCCGGCTCTCCTTCTTCAAAAAGGGCGCCCGATTTTTCTAACATTTCAGTATTTAACTTCATGGCGATCATCTTTCCCCCATGCAGAACTTCCATGGTTGAGACGATTAAACTCCTAAGTGCGAAGCTTGAAAGAGAGTTGTTTTCATAGATGCTTTCGAAGATATTAAATGGATTTGCTCCTGCTTTAACGCATTTTGCAGCGATTTCGTATGTTTTATAGGTAGTTTTGGGATATCTGAATGAGCCTGTATCAAAAAGCATGCCCGTATATATGGCCTGCCCCGACTTGAAGTTAATGGTCTTTTTGAAGTAGTCATATACCTCGAAGATTATTTCGCATGCCGATGACGTATCCGATTTGATTAAACTGTTATTCTTAATTTCCCCTCCCTCGTGATGGTCTATGACAAAGTGGTCCTTGAACCTGTTTTCAAGGTGCTGAAGGGGAGCGCCAACATTATCGAAATCGTGAGTATCAAGAACAAAGTGGGCATAATCTTCAATATCTTCGGGCAGTTTAAAGTCGTTAGTTGCTACCTTGATTTCATTATCAATATCAATAAAATCAAGTGTTTCAGGCGTTTCATCGGAATTGAGGATGATTGATTCTTTGCCCAGGATTTTCAGTAGTTCACTAAAAGCTATCTCTGCACCAAGTCCGTCAGCATCGGGACTTTCGTGTGTGGAAATAATAAACTTGTCATATTTATTCAGATATTTCTTAAGTTGTTTAAATCCCGGATGCATTTATTTACCTGTTTTTTGCTTTTCAAGAAGAGGAAATCCCATTTCCTCCCGGATTTCTACATATTGTTCGGCACATTTTCTTGCAATGTTTCTTACCCTGGTAATATAGCCAACTCTTTCTGTCACTGATATTGCTGCCCTGGCATCAAGGAGGTTGAAAACATGAGAGCACTTAAGGACATAATCGTATGCAGGGAGAACTACTTTTAAATCTGCATTATCAAGAATAGCCAGGCATTCCTTTTCGTATACATCAAACAAATTAAAGAGCGAGTCAACGTTTGCAATATTAAAATTATAGTGGGAGAATTCAAATTCGCTTCTGTGGTGGACATCCCTGTAAGTTAAATTTTCATTCCATTGTATATCGAAGATGCTGTCAATACCCTGGATATACATGCAAATTCTTTCTATGCCGTAAGTAAGTTCCACTGATATCGGATTCAGGTCCATGCTTCCGCATTGCTGGAAATATGTGAACTGAGTTATTTCCATGCCATCGAGCCAGACTTCCCATCCAAGCCCGGCGGCACCGAGCGTGGGAGACTCCCAGTCATCTTCAACAAATCTTACATCATGCTCCTTTAAGTCAATTCCAAGATAACGGAGAGAATCAAGATAGAGGTCCTGCACATCAGATGGAGAAGGTTTTAATATTACCTGGTATTGATAATAATGCTGAAGCCTGTTGGGATTTTCCCCATACCTTCCGTCAGTGGGCCTTCTTGAAGGTTCAACATAGGCCACATTCCAGGGCTCAGGCCCTAAAACGCGTAAAAAAGTTGCGGGATTAAATGTTCCGGCGCCCACTTCAAGGTCATAGCCCTGAATTAAAATACAGCCCCTATTTGCCCAAAATTCATTTAACTTTGATATGAGATCTTGAAAGTACATATTTTCCTCTTTTTAATTATAAATAATCATTTCAATTTTTTACGTCAAGTAAATTATTGATGTAATGGGACTTAAGGGTTGGGCTTTTTTGATTACGATAATTTGAGAATTACATATTTGCAAGGCCAGCAAAATAATATCAATTTGAAATTAATGATATACCTGTTTCATTGCTTGTTTAATGATAAAATATGCGATTCATATGCTTTTTTTATTATATTATGCAATTTATCAAAAGATTTTTTATCTTTAATTTTAAAGTAATCCAGGACGTCCTCATCGATTACTTCAAACCTGCATTTCATATTTTCAATATCAACAAAACAATCTGCAATATAGACAGTGTAGATAGTCTGCTTTAAATCTTCATTGGCCAGATGCGGTTTATGATGTAACTCAACAGTATTTATAACACTTTCATTGAATTTCCACTTTTTGCAAATTAATCCTCCCAGGGTACTGTGACTGACGCCAATACTTATCTCTTCAATAAATGATATATCATTATATTTTTTTCCCGAAAGTGTGATGAGTTTTTCCATGGATTCAGGTTTAATAGAAAGCATTATTATTCTGCCGATATCACACAAAAGGGCTGCCAGGTATGCAAGGTCGCTGATTTTCTTCTGGCTTAGCTGAACAGAAAACATTTGTGAATAAAATGCCCTCCTGTAAGAATCCTGCCATATGTTCTGGAATTTTTTATATCTTTCATCGAATATTGTGTGGACACCGGTTGCAATGAGAAGGGTATTGATCCCCTCTTTGCCGATAATTTCCACGGCATCCTCAATTGAATCAACTTTTTCATCAGTAACATATCCGGCGGAGTTGGCCAGCTTCAGTATTGATACTGTTAAGCCGGGATCCAGTGATATTATATCCGCAATGGATTTCATTGATGATTTTTTATCGTTGCACAAACTTTGTATTTCCTTAATTTTTTCGGGGAAAGCAGGAATGTTTTCAATTTCTTTTAGTATTGATTTAATTATCTTTGTGCTTGATTCCGTGTTTGCTAATTTTTTTGAAATGGAAACTGATGCAATAGTTAAACCGTCTTCTTTGTAAATCTTAAGTGCGTCTTCTTTTAAACCGGAATTTTTAAAGAGCAGCATGGCCATGACAATGCCCAGTCCCGCTCCTTCGGAATCATCAATTACATCTTCGAATGCCTCTGAAATATCATTATATTTATATGCTTTCTTAATCCTTAACTTTACTTTTTCAAGCTCTGTATCCAGAATGGCAATATTGTTAATAATATTTACCTGAATATGTTCATTATCTGATTTTAAAGAAACCCGGACATGGTAGGATGATTCTTCCAGTTTTTCATAAATATCCGAATCGGTATCCTGAAAGGTGGCAAGCTTAAAGTTTTCCATTCCCTTTTCGTAATCACCTGGATTATTGATATCGAGGTTACTTTTTTCAAAAAAGACCCTTTTAATGTTTGCTTTCACTGCATTGTTGATTAATTCTTTTACCACGGTGAGGATTGTGTTTTTCAGGTAAACAAGGTCATATTCAGCTAACTGCCAGTGAATGATCTTAATTATCATAGATTCAACATCTTTAGTGAAAATGCTGAATTGAATAAAAAAATCATCTCCATTCTGAATAGCTTTCTTGTAATTTTGTGGATGTAATGTATAATCTTTCTTATTTTTCCCTTTCAATGTGGATAAACTCCGTTTATTAGCTTTTATTTACCAATTATTAGCTGTCAGATTGATAATATAAATGAATATGTAAAACGTGTATATTTATATATCGAAAAAAATTATCAACATATATAGATGTTTTCTAATATAATATACTTCTTTTGAGGTATAAAATTCTTTATAGCAATTATTTATTGATTAAGTATCTATTGTTTTTTAATTAGTAAGACATAAATTGCAATATGTTTGCTTAAAGTATGATATAGTTAATGTTTGCTGTCCTTATTGACCCTCCTGGAGTATCTGACGTAACCTGTATCTAACTGATTTGGAACTGTGGAAGGTTTAATAAACGGCCATTCCCATAGCTATGACGATGCCGCCAAAATGGGGATTGCCCCTGCCGTCAAACTTATAGGCATATCGGGCGCCAATATGAATGGGAAGGTTATAGCCCAGTGGAAATATCTCAAAAACAATCTCTGCACCTGTTGATTTATACTGCTTACTGATATCCATAGGATTCAAAGCATGGTCGTAGAATATGTTCATGTATATCTGCTTTATGTGAAAGACATATAAGTTTAGATCCGGATAAACTACCGGGAAAAGATAATTGGCGCTGCCGCGAAAGAGGTGCTGGTGAAACACGTACAGGTATCCCCGGGAAAATAGCACCATGCTTTCAAAGTATCCGTCATTGTCCTGCATTTCGTACGTTGCATCAATAAAAAGGCTGTTGTTCCTGAAGATGCCCGGAAAATAAAGTGTAAGCTGGGAGCTGAAACGGTAACCGTGATAGTCCAGTTTTACGGGCGTATGTGTGAAGGAGGCATTGAGTACCTGGCCCCATCGTGGTTTGATATCCCGTATCCATGTTTTGGTGTTATTCATCTGAAGTGAATAGATGACGGGGACTATCTTACCGTTATTTACCAGGCGGACGAATTTTGCATCCATGTTGAGTACATGGATATAATCTGCTCCTGCGCCTATTGTGAAAGTCCGCATCCACCCCCTGCGGGAAAAATTGAAGGGAAGGCTCACCATGAGGCCCGCCCTGGCCTCATGCCACCTGTCCCTGTAGGTATTACCCAGGGAGTCCTGGTAGATGGGATTTCGAGTGCCGTATTTGCCGGTAATTTCAATAACCGGAAACCATCCCGCATACATTATGCTGGCAATACCTGCATGGGTCATCTCGTTCCAGTTAAAGAGATATCCCAGGGATATGTTCATGGTCTGGAGTAAGTTTGTTGAAGTTATTAGAAACGAGATGTCTCTCCTGAAGACATCAGTACCGGGGCCCCAGCTGTGTATATTGAAGAGGCCGCAAAAAGTATTGTAGTCCTTTATGTTATGGTTTTTCCGGTGCACATCCTTGAGAACTGTTCCGCCCGACTCCTGGGCGATTATGGGGCCCAGAAAGTTTGTCTTTCGTACTGTAACCTTTTTTAGTGGGATCCATTTCCCCGGATCAACTTCCGTTTCAACGGCAATATAGCCGTCTTTTGTAACATCCGAGAAGGCCAGCTTTTTTCCGTCTACCGAAAGAGAGGGGTAATAAGCCCCGAATTTCCTCGAGGTGACCTGGTACCTTTTCCGTGTTTTCAAATCCATGGCATAGATATTATCGATTCCCGAGTATGACGAAACATAGAAAAGGTGCCTGCCATTGGTGAGTGGGGAATGGATATTTTCTTCTGAAAAGGGCACCAGTTCTCTGCATGTACCTGTTTTCATGCTGCAGGAAAATACAGCCTTTCCTTTTTGGCCGCTTTTCTTGGCGATTATGACCTCAGTTCCCTGGGGCGACCACCTGGGAGTCTCAATGAAGTCATTTTCAGCGTTTGTGAATTTTTGCACTGTTTTGCCCGTTTTGGCGTTAAGAATTACAAGGGTACACCGGTTGCCGGGGTTGTATTCCACTACGGCGATTTTTTTCATTCCGGGGGATAGGGAAGGAGCGAAATATTTTTTTCCTGATGTTATACGGTTAACTTTGCCTGTTGTTATATCAGCCATATAAACATCGGAAAAACTCTCCATACCCCATCGTACGTGGGGTATCTCTTCTGACCAGACCGCTCTTGTTCCCGTGACAATGGGGGCCGTGTTGAGGAATCCCGTTGTTGCAACGGTCTTCTCCCTTCCTGTTTTTCTGTTCACTTTTATTATTTTTGGTATATCTTCCTTGCTCCACCTGTACAGGATTACTGCGCCGTCCGGGGAATACTGGGGCATGAGGTTGCCTGTCCAGTTTTCCCTGTTGACCTTGTGAAGGGGTGAAGCGTCTGTGAATTTCAGTCCCTTCAGCTGGTCATTCCATATTGTGACCAGTTCCTTCAGGGTATCTTTGTAGAGGTCTGATGCGTGCCTGCCAATGGTACTCTCCATGCTGTGTGTATAGCTGTAGGGCACCAGGGGAAACCACATTGATCGGCTGTTGATTTTTTTCATTGCCGCAGGCCCATGGTCCCGTCGGATTTTAGCCACCAGGAAATTGCCCAGGAGGTATGGCGATGCAAGGGGGTTAACGTCCCTGTAAGTATCAAAAAGGGACTGGTAGTAGGTGTATTTTTTTCCTGAAAGCAGCTGGGCCCTCAGGGCGGCGTCGAATCGGGGGATACGTGCCCTTCCCGCGTTGGACAGTGCTGCCTCAATGTTAACAGCATCACCTTCAAAATACCACAGCGGGATAGTGCTGAACATGGCCGTGGTTCGGCCAATATCTCCAAACAGGACATGGAGAAGCCAGGCGGTATTCCTGTCAAGGCTGTCGTACTGGAGAATGTGGCGTGTTTCGTGAAGGGCCAGGGAATCGTACCAGTCAAGGGCGCCCATTTTGCTCTGTTGGTTCGGTGTGTTGAACCAGATACTCCGTTTTGGGCCAAGCGTGGCAAAACCGTTAGATTGGGTGAACCTGTTGTAGAGAAGTATTGGTATTTTCCTTTTTTTTGCATCAATGGTCTTGTTGAGGTGGGGGTACACGTGTTCCAGTATGCTGGCCACCCTCTGTGCATCAGAGGATATCTCTTTAGGGAAAATGACCATGAAATGCTCTGTTTCAATTATTTTCCATTTAATTGACATGGGATTTTGCTGAAAGCCGAAGAGGGGTTCCGACTGAGCCTGTACCGGAAGGGATGCAGTACAGATTGCAATGAAGATTAGCAGGATAAGGAATAATGACTTTGATGGAATATTCATGTCTTTACCATTAGTAATTTATTTCGCTATTAAATTGCAACAGGCCGTGTAAAGTCCGCCGCATTCAGCTGGATTCTTAATATAGCATGTCTGGCTGTAAGGCGGGTCCATAAATTTACAGTCCATGTAATCCACCCATTTGCCGTACCTGCACCGTTGTATACGGGTCATGAGGCAGCGCTCTTCGCCATACTCGCATTCAACATAATTTCTTGTATAGTCATCTTCGTTGTTTACGTTACATCCCATGTCCTCTTGCTGTTCTTCTTCTGTTTCTGCGCATGCCATGCTGTCGTCTTCATCCTCTTCCCAATCATCGGTTTCTTCGCATGCCATGCTGTCATCCTCTGTCTCGGGATCTGAACAGGAATTGTCCTCTGGATAGGGCTCTTCTTTTATTGTGAGGCCAAGGAGCTTTCCAAGGCGGATCCCGAACCCGAAATTAAAGGAAACACAGTAGGTTAAGATGATTAGAAGTATAACAAATTTTCTCATAAACAAGTTATCCCTGGCATTGCATGTTTTTTTCAGTTTCCTAATCTTTTGGGAAGATTAAAAAGTTTGCAAGTAATTTTTATGCAATTGGAAAAGTATATAGTTCAACTCAGACTTCTGAAATGATAAGAATGAAGACCTGACGGGACCTTTTTCCTCATTTTCTGAATATATTTATATATTTTACATTTTTCAAGGGCTTAATGTGTACATTTTCTGTAATTTTGGCCATATTATTAGTTCGATTACTAAGTCATCATGGTAAAGAATTAGGAAATGCTATGTTTAAATCGATTTTCATTTAAGGTTAGGGTCTGATTTAAGAATTATGGCTGAAGTTTGTCAAAACAGATGTATGAATAATTAAAATAGTGATTTTAACGTATAATAATAGAATATGTTTGATAAGCCTTGTCTTTCGGGTTTTATTCATGTTTAATGTTATATTTTTAAAATTTTGTATGTCCATAAAAAAAATTATTCATGATAATATTCTATTGACAAAGTTAAATATTAAATTAATTGGTAAAACAATATTGATATTTAGGATTTCCATGAATTATTAATCCAGTATTTTTTACAATTATGGATTTCTTTATTAATGTTGACAATTGGATTTTTGTTTAATAATTTGTATTTCAAATAAAATAGTTTGCAAATTTAATTGAATATTGATTCTTAGTTAGAAAAAACTGATTTAAGTAAAAAATGTTGAGGATCCAAATGGCGAAAGATTCTTTTCCAAAGTTAAATGTTAAATCTCCCGATGGTATTAAGCCCACAGGAAGGCCTTACAAGGTCATGGTCATTGAAAGTAAGGATTTCCAAAGAAAACAAATTGCACAGATACTTGAATCTGAGAGTTATGAAATTGTTGCCACTGCAGCAAATGGTAAAGAGGCACTTGAAAAGCTTGATAAGATCAAGGGAGGAGTTGATCTTATAACAACCGAACTAGATATGCCAATTCTGGATGGATATGCAATGATGTTCCGGTTGAAAGAGAGAAAGAATTTGCCTTTGATAGTTTTTATCAATGAAAAGACAACAAAGGGTGTCATGGAAGACCTTTTGTCAATGGGAATTGCTGACTATATTTTAAAACCGATTAATCGAAAGACGCTTTTAGATAGGATAAAGCGTGTCGTTTTAAGGGCCAGGGCCAGCAATAAAGAATAATAAATTTTATTCAAAGGAAAAACATATGGCAGATGATTTAATTAAGGCAGCAGATAGTTTTGCTGAACAATCAAGAAGATTAAAGATTGCCAATTATTATACTCACGGAGATAATGATAAGGCGAAACAGATGGTTTCCGGCAACTTCAAGGATATCTGCATGTTTAAAATAAAATATTCCGGTGCTTCAGGGTTCGGGGCATTTTTGCTATTTTTTAATACTGAATTTTTCTCATTAACTGATATATATGGTATTGTTAGTCCTTCATTTAATGTAGAAGATATTAATACAAATATCAAGTGGAGAGAATTTGAGCATATCATATCGGAATACTTTAAAACCGAAGAGCATGACCGTGTTTTAGTAAACCATACAAGGGATGAGATAGTTAAGAGATTTTCACTTCAATTTGAAAATGAATTAAAGTTACTTCTTGAAAACAAAAATGATGTTGAAATACAACGCAAAATCAGCAGGATTATACAAAACGTATCAGGCCCCCAGCCGATTAAACTTTCCATGGACTATGAGATGACTTCATCCCTTGAGGTGGAGTTGCTTTCAAAGAGCAGCCGCAAGATAGATCCTAAAGATATTGACAGGTATAAAGACAAGGATGAGAAAGAGAAATTAGATGGAATTGAAAAGCTGGAAGATGATGATGGTGATCCCCTGGACGGCAAGGATGTTAAACTTATCCTCAATGCCGATTTAGTTCTTTCCCCCATAAAAGGCAGGGAAGTATCTAAGCTTAATAAGGGCGACAGGATTATGGTCAAGCTTGATACAAATAATGAAAAGGCACTCTCATTGGCAAATGCATTTAATGCCTATGAAGACAATAAGATAAAGCCTATCCCCGGAGAAATAGTATCTATAAAATTTTCATCGGAAGAAGGATTTAAAATATATGTTAATGTAGCTAAGGGCATCTATATTAAGGTAGTTGAATCTGAGGAAAATATAAAGGTTGCACTTGACAAGCCTCCTAAGGAAGAGGTTAAGGTTATCGAAGAAAAGCCGTCAAGATTTTATTTGCCTATCATAATTTCTTTAGTGGTTATATTTTTCGCACTGCTGGCAATTTTGTATATTTTTGTATTTTAATTACCACACAAGCCTCATGGGTAAACCCCTTTCACTTAAATTTTCTTTCACCTGCCTGATGGAAATTTCTCTGAAATGAAAAATTGATGCGGCAAGTACGGCATCAGCCTTTCCCTTTGTTAGTCCATCATACATATGATCAATCGTGCCCACTCCACCCGAGGCTATAACGGGAATCTTAACTGAATCAACTATCTTTCTTGTTAGTTCAATGTCATAGCCGATTTTGGTGCCGTCCCGATCCATGCTTGTAAGCAGTATTTCTCCTGCTCCCATCTCTTCTGCCTGCTTTGCCCAATCTATTGCATCAAGTTCTGTTGGAGTTCTCCCTCCATGGAGATAAACCGTCCAGCTTTTCTTATTATTTCTTTTTGCGTCAATTGCCACAAGAATACACTGTGAGCCGAATTTATTTGAAGAATCTCTAATTAGTTGCGGATTCTGAACAGCAGCGGTATTTATGGAAATTTTATCTGCCCCGTTCTCCAGGATCATCCTGATGTCATCGACAGTGCGCAATCCGCCGCCAACGGTAAAGGGTATGTGAACAGTTTCTGCTACATTTTTTACCATGTTCAAAATGATATTTCTTTTATCGGAAGAAGCAGTAATATCCAGAAAAACAAGTTCATCAGCTCCTTCGTCATCATAGAATTTTCCATTTTCCACGGGGTCTCCGGCATCTATGAGATTTACAAAGTTCACGCCTTTTACAACTCTGCCGTCATTTACATCGAGACAGGGGATTATTCTTTTTGTAAGCATAGATCATTTATCCTTTATTGACAATGAATAACAGGTTATTTGGTACTGATTGTTAATACATGTACTGAAATATTTTTAAAAGGGAGATTTTCAAGGATTATTTTTATTTATTTCAAATGCCAGGTGGTTCATAACATAACTGACACTTTTAAAATCATTATTTGAATCGAGGACAAACTGTAATCCATACTGCTCTTCCATTCTCCAGACAACCTTTGATTTTATCGCATTTTCCTTGTTTCCGTGGATATAAAGAAAGATAATTTCATTCTTTTTTATATCATCCAGGGAAATTATGCAGACCCCCGTTCCCGAAATGTTTTTTACTTTACACGAGTGGATTTTATCCATATCCTTCTTGAGGAGATAATAATCACCGTTGATATCGTCCAGTTTATACCTTATATCTCTTTCAGTAATATTTTCAGGAGTCATATTATAATTTTCCAATATCCTAAAATTTAGGATAAACCCATATTAACATATATTGAAAAGAATTTCAATAAAAATTACATAAAAAAACAGATTAAATAATATATTGATTGATCATATTGGCCAATATTTTAGATTTATAAAAACATTATGTAATAAGATTGCATTGTAAAAAGAAGAGATTTCACACAGAGCTCACAATGCTCACAAAGACATAATGAAAATAAATTGGATATATCATAAAGGATAATTAAATACTCAAAAATATATTTAATTACTAAATTAATCAAACCTTTGTGGACTTTCTGGACTTTGTGAGAAAATATTTTTAAATTATCTGAAAACATTAGAGGAGAAATCAATGAAAGATGAAAAAAAGGATATGAAGATTGACGTAAAAGTTGAAGAAAACATAGCATCAGGTATCTTTTCAAATTTTACAAATATCAGCCATTCAACAGAAGAGTTTATTCTGGATTTTCTATATATTAATCCGTCGCCTCCACCCGGTTTTGGTAAGCTCATGTCGAGGGTAATACTCACTCCTTCACATGCCAAAAGGCTCCTCCATGCATTAAATATAAATCTTGGTGAATATGAAAAGAGATTTGGCGAGATAAAAATTAGTAAAGAACAGGTAGATATTGGAAACCTGCAGTAAAAAGATATAAAATATTAAAATAGATGGTATAAAGAATGCGAAAATATTTCATAATACTAATACTATTGATTATTGCAATTCCCTGGGGGGAGGGGCATTATTTCTCAACAAACGATATAGTTGATCCGGTACATGATCACGATAATGCCTGCATTAGTATTGAAGAACCTGGTACAAAGGGTTTAAGGGCAGCCGATTTTTCTCCACCCGTGAAGAATTACTATGACCTGCGGGATTCTTATTCCAAATGGAAAATGGGCAGGTTCGGAAGTAAAAAGTATCATAAGCGGATGCTGAGAAGGCTTCTTGTGAGCCTGTTGGGACATTATATCCAGACAGATTTCGATTATATTCTTCACTGGCCTGAAGGTGTTGTTTATAAAAAGGTAAGGTGTGACTTTACCCACTGCAGGTGGCTGTATTTTCATGGCAAACTTGATACGGAAGAGATAACTAAAAAAATCGGAAAAAAGCATAGTAAGGTAAAAAGATGGTTAAGGCAGAGGAGACCTGTTGCAGTATATGGAAAGATAAGAAAGTTCAGATTTGGCAGAGATCGTTATGGGGAAACAATTGACCTGTTTCTCTACAATGTTAAAATATTAGTTGATAACGGCGTTTTTGACAAAAGGAAAAATGAAAAGTAATTATGGCTGAAATATTAAAAAAAATAGTTAATAACAGATTAATGCTTATAAGGGAGGAAAAAAAAGCATTATCATTGGAGAAATTGAAAGATGATGTTGCCGGGAAAATTTCTCTCCCCTATGAACCCGTGAATTTTCTAAGTAATTACGATCAAGATAAACCCTTTCTTATCGCGGAGATTAAACGTGCATCCCCTTCAAAGGGAATGATAAGGGAAGACCTGGATGTTGGGGAAATTTCCGGGGCATATCATAACTCACCCTTTGTAAGTGCCATCTCGGTTTTATCCGAGCCTGATTTTTTTTCCGGTTCCTATAAGAATATCAACCTTGCCGCTTCAGCCCACTGTGTGGAATTTCTTAGAAAAGGTATTTCCGGGCCATTACCCATTTTAATGAAGGATTTCATTGTTGATGAATACCAGGTATACCGCGGATTCATGGAGGGAGCTTCTGCGTTTCTGCTTATAGCTTCAATTTTAAGTGACAGCGAAATAGTCCAATTAAGGGATATAGCCATAAAGCTTGGTATGGAAGTGCTCTTCGAAGTACATTCTTCTGAGGAATATAAAAGGGCAATTGATCTTGATATGAAAATAATTGGTATTAACAACAGGGACCTGAGGACTTTTGAAGTGGATATAGGTAATACCGTGGATATATTAGCATCTGAAGGTAAATCAACGGGGAAAATTGTAATTTCGGAGAGCGGTATTCATTCAAAAGATGATATCGATACTTTGCTCCGGGGCGGTGCAGACGGCTTTCTGGTGGGTGAGCATTTTATGACAAGCAGGGACATTGAAGGCTCAATAAGAAGATTAATGGATGATAAATGAAAGTAAGGCCGAAAATAAAAATTTGCGGCATCACAAATTATAACGATGCCCATTATAGCATAGTTAAAGGCGCAGATTTTATAGGGTTCATTTTTTATGAGAAAAGCCCCCGTTATATAAATCCAATAGAAGCAGGCATTATTATGGAAAAAATAAGGGGGGAGTTTAAAAATATTGCCAGGTTTGTTGGTGTTTTTGTTAACCCCTCCGTTGGGTATTTAGAGGATGTAATTTTCAAAAGTGGTATTGATATGGTCCAATTGCATGGTGATGAGACGGTGGATTTTATAGAGAGCTTTTTGGGGAATGAAAAAAATAAAGATATACCAGTAATTAAAGCTATGAGGATTAAAGATGAGAATGATATTATAAAGTCTGATCAATTTGATACTGACTATATTTTATTTGATACGTATTATAAGGGCATCTATGGTGGAACTGGGAAAGTGTTCAACTGGACCTTATTAGATGGTTTTAAAAGAAAGGAAAATCTTTTTCTTTCCGGCGGGCTTGACAGCAAAAATATTGTTGATGCCGTTGAAAAAGTAAACCCCCATGCAGTTGATATTTCCAGCAGCCTTGAATCTGAACCGGGAAAAAAGGACAGAAAAAAAGTAAACGAGTTTTTTGAGGCTATAAGTTCAATTAATTGATTTTTTCAAAAACAATTATTATATTGATTGACATATATATTGCGCGGAATAAATTTAAAAAAATAAAAACATGATTTAAGATAAGCCTGACCGGACTTATCTTTGCGTAAGGAGAAGAGATGATAGTAATAGAAGGAATAAATCACATTGGCATAAGCTCCAGTAACCTTGACCAATCAATTAATTTTTATAAGGATATGTTTGATTTTGAATTATTGGATAAATTGAGTGGTCCTGGTGAAGCCGTAATGAAGATGAATGAGATTTTAATAACTCTTTATGAAGTTGAAGGTTATAAAGGTCAGGAAGATTCAAAAAACTGTATATCCTTTTATGTTGACGAAGAGGATTTTGAAGATGCCCTGGAAGAGATAAGCGAAAATGAGATAGAGATAGTCTATGGACCTGAGAACATCAGGAATGGGAAAACCGTGGTATTTCTTGATCCCGATAATAATAGAATAGAGTTGTCCTACCCAAGTTATACTTAAAAGCTATTGCAATGTCAGTTGATGTTTTAAAAATACTGGAGGGTGCAAGGATTGTCCCTGTGGCGGTTTTGGAAGATTCAACAAAGGCATTGAAAGTGGCGGAGTTATTGCTTGAGCATTCAATAAATATTTTAGAAATTACTCTTAGAACAGATGAAGCTTTAGAATGCATCAGGGTCATATCGGAAAAAATTCCTCAAATTGTTCTGGCTGCTGGCAGTGTTTTGACAAAGGATGCTTTGGGGAAAGCTGTGGATTGCGGGGCAAAGTTTGCCGTGTCTCCAATGCTGGATCCTGATATAATAAATTTTTCTAATTCACTGGACATCCCTTTTATACCTGGCATTACAACCCCCACTGAATTAAATGAGGCATTGAAGCATACCGGTATAGTTAAAATTTTTCCGTCCCAACATATTGGAGGAGTGGGCTATATTAAATCGATTTTAGCTCCATTCGGGATGATGGATTTTCGCATTTTTCCCACGGGAGGGATTGATGGCACTAACTACCAGGATTATCTTAACATCGATAAAGTAATTGCCTGTGGCATGTCATATATAGTAGACAGAAAACTCGTTGAAAAAGATGATTATAAGAGTTTGGGCAAAAGAATGAAGGAAATAATGTCGGGCCTCCCCTCATGAAAAACCTGAAATATAATTAATATGGACTTTGAATATATCTTCAAAAAAGCAGTTGAAAAGAGGGCAACCCTTTTTGATGACCCGCATACTGATTGTTTCAGGATTTTTAATTCTGCCGCTGATGGTATTAAAGACCTCACCATTGACAGGTATGGCGATTTCCTATTGGTACAGCATTTCAATGAAGGAATTGAAGGCGCCCTGGCCAATGGTGAAAATCTTGGTAAGCATATCATAGATACTGTTGTAAAGTTACCCTTTCCCAATAAAGGCATATTGGTAAAGAATAGAATCCAGTATAAGGGTAACAGGGATTATTTAACCCTGAGGAGGAGCCTCCTCTTTTCCGGTGAAATGCCCCCTCAGGATTATATAGTTAAACAGAATGGGATAAATGCCCATGTGAATTTAATTGAGGGTTTAAATACCGGTGTATTCCTCGATATGAGAGAAATCAGGGGGGTCTTGAGTTCTTTTTATAATGAAAATAATCTTCAGACAATGTTGAACCTGTTTTGTTATACCGCTTTATTTTCAATACACGCATTGAAACATGGAGTTGGGAATTCTGTCAATGTTGACCTTTCAAAGTCAGTACTGAAGAGGGCAAAGAAAAATTATGACTTAAACAGTTTGAAATATGGCAAAAAAAATTTTATTTATGGTGACGCATTGGATTGGCTTAGAAGATTTAAAAGAAAGGGTATGAACTTTTCTTTTATTGTCTTAGACCCGCCAACATTTTCCCGCAACAGGAAGAGATCCTTTTCCGTTAAAAGGAATTTAAAGGATATATTATCAATTATCAATGATATTTCATTGGAATATATTTTTACTTCCGTAAATTCTTTCACTATTTCGAAGAGTGAATATATTTCATACCATCCGGAATCATGGGAACCGCTTTTTTACATGAATGAATCATCAGATTTTCTTAACCCCGGTGATCCATATCTCAAGGCAGGCTTATGGAGATGCAGCTGATTTTAAAATCTATTGATTTTTTTAGACAAGGCCGATTATTAGAATGTAATAAACTTAATGCGGAATCAGTTTAAAAACTAATTGAGCATGCAATTATTTGTCGTTTTTTCATCCAAATATTATTCTTATTAAAGAATAATGTAAAAATAAATAACTTGACATGTACAATTAGTAAATAATAATCAGGATATCGAGTTAAGCCATGTTTTATTTATCTTTAATTTTCATATTAGCCGGAATTTTTATATTCCTGTATTCCCTGTTTAAGGGATTTTCGGACAGGCTGAAGCCTAACCTTGACAATCCCGGGCCCAGGAAGAACCGGGCTTCCGTCTTCTTGAAAAAGGTAAAGAGACCAGATGACCGAAGAAGAAGTGAAAGGGTCTATCCTGTGAAGGAAAAGGACCCCATCCATGATGAAGATGATGTGATGGGTCCAGTTTTTGTTGAAGAAGCCCCAATTTCCGTAACAGATAAAATTGAAGAAAGTGAATATTATGAGAGCCCCATTGAATTACAGGTTGATGAACATGAAGAGCCCCGGGTCGCGAAGGCAGTAAACATTGATGAACATGAAGAGCCCCGGGTCGCTGAGGCAGTAAGTGTTGATGCAGTGAAGAGTGAAGTTGTAGCCAATGATGACGATGTTACATTTGCAGTTCTATTTGACGACAGTTCAAACGCATTTGACCATTATAAAGAATCAGGAAGTATTCTCCCTGACCTGGAGAAATATAATGAGATTAAAAGAGTGGGCAAGGGAAAATTTTCTATTGAAAAAGATGGTATTAGCTTTTATATAGATAAGAAACTTTTTAGATTTGACTTTCAAAGAATTGAGGGATTAAACAGGGGCAATAATTATATTGCGCTGTCCCTTCATGGCAGTGACTCGGTTAAGATTTTTGTTTTTCTGAATAAAACGGAAATCATTGAGATGGTTGCTTTAAAGTATGGTGAATTTAAAGGGTAAAGTAACCATATGGTTAATTAATATATTTTGAAATACAAATACGAGGTTTGTGTTTAAATGTATCACAGATACAAGGTGAATAAAAAGAATAGAAAGTTCGTTAAGATAATTGTTTTCTTCTTAATTGTGTCTTCAGTGGGATTTTTTGGCTACAGGTACAGGCAGTACCTGTTGTTCTGGCGATATACAAACAACAAACTCATCATCAAATTAGAAAGGGCAAGCAAAATTGAGGATGTAAATAAAAGAAAAGAAAGCTTGTTAGAAGTAATAAAAGCCTTTGAGCATTATAAGGACGGGAACCAGGTTGATCCGGAAGCCTTTTTTTTGACTGGCAAAACATATTACCTGTTAGCTGAAACTTATTTACCTTCAACATTTACCCAAATAATTATCAGGGGCAGGTTAAATGATGTTGGTGATATTCAGAATAAATTTTTTTTAAAGGCTATTAAAAATATTAAAAAAGGCAGGGCACTTCAGAAAACAGATAAACTGGAAGGGTACTATTCAATTATTCTTGCAAAATCATGTTTCTATTCGTCCTATTATGGTTATAAGAATATTAATCGTATAATTTCAGGTATTGAGGAACCCAGCATTCTTAATGAAATTGAAGACAAAAGATTTTATGCCATGGTCCATATATTAAATGGCAATATTGATTATGGGCTCAGGTTTCTCAATGAACATGGAGTGGTAAACGAGAGTATACAGGGGAGGCTTTTCCTTGCAACTTCTTATAAAATCGCAAAAAAATATACAAATTCAATAATGAAATACAAGGAGATTAGTAATAGAACATCCGATAAAGATATACTTAAACTTGTCTATTTAAACCTGGGTAAAATTTATTATCTACAGTCTCTATATAAAGAATCATTAGAGCATTTTAATTATGCATTGAAAATAGATGAGAAAGATAATCTTTTACGGATTTGGATTGGAAAAAATTATTCAGCAATGGGTCAGAAGGATAAAGCCAAGTCAATATGGACTGAGGTATTAACCTCTGACAGGTCAAATGTGGAAGTAAAGAAACTTCTTGGTGTAATGTAAAATAATCCATCCATGGATTATTTTGACGCAGAAACTGGAATATTTTGCTAAAATACTTCCATGTATTTCATCAAAATGCGATGCGTTAAAATAATCATCATGGATTATTTTGACGCAGAAACTGGAATATTTTGCTAAAATACTTTTATGTATTTCATCAAAATGCGATGCGTTAAAATAATCAATCTTAGATTGTTTTGCTGCAGATTTATAAAATTTATAAGAATTATCATGGTATAATTATTTAAAATATTATTGCAGTTAAAATTTTTCACCACTTTAATGTATTTACTCCAGATTATCACTTGACAAAAAAGTAACATATTCCAGAAATTATTTAATTTATTAGTAGCAGTAATTAATATGGAAAGTTGAATTTTGGAGATATAAATGATTTTTAATAAACTTTTTGGCATGTTCTCAAATGATATGGGAATTGATCTTGGTACGGCAAATACACTTGTCCATGTAAAAGGGCAGGGCATCGTTTTAAGCGAACCTTCTGTTGTGGCAGTACAGACCAGTACCGGCAAGGTTTTAGCGGTTGGGCATGAAGCAAAGAGGATGCTGGGAAGGACTCCCGGTGATATAGTTGCCATTCGCCCTATGAAAGACGGTGTTATTGCTGATTTTGAGACAGTAGAAAAGATGATAAGGTATTTTATTACAAAAGTACATAAAAGAAGAACTTTTGTAAGGCCCAGGGTTGTAATAGGCGTTCCTTCAGGGATAACAGAGGTTGAAAAGAGGGCAGTTAGGGAATCTGCCGAACAGGCTGGCGCAAGGGAGATTTTTCTAATTGAGGAAGCCCTTGCTGCGGCAATTGGCGCAAATATCCCCATACATGAACCTGCCGGTAATATGGTATTGGATGTGGGCGGCGGAACAACAGAGATTGCCGTAATATCTCTTGGCGGTATGGTAATAGCTGACTCAATAAGGATTGCCGGAGACGAGTTTGATGAGGCAATAATTAAGTATATGCGGACACAGTACAATTTAGTAATTGGTGAAAGGATGTCCGAAGAGGTTAAATTCAGGATTGGCAATGCTTTCCCCGACAAAAGGGTTGAGACCATGGAACTGAAAGGTAGAGACGCCCTTTCGGGATTGCCACGGGTACTTGAAATTGATTCTGTAGAGATACGAAAAGCCCTTAAAGAGCCGGTTGACCAAATCCTGGATGCAGTTAAACATGCTCTTGAAAAGACACCTCCTGAACTTGCAGCAGATATTGTGGAAAGGGGAGTTGTCATGACTGGCGGAGGTTCCCTGCTAAAGGGACTCGATAAATACATAAGTAAGGAATGCGGGGTGCCGGTAATATTGGCAGAAAATCCTTTGACCTGCGTTGTTTTAGGTGCCGGTAAATTTTTAGAAGAACTTAAACACCTTTATAGATCAAATCTTAAATAGTTTTTCCAAGTGGAATTCTTTATTAGACATAGGGTTGTGATTTTATTCATTGCATTTACACTGTTTTGCATAATCTCTTTGTCTATTCAATCCAGTACATTTACCTTATCCATGGAAGGCGTTGGAAGCGCCTTCGCAATGCCCTTCCAAAAGGGATATAGCGGAATTCAGAATGGATTCAGCAAAATATGGGCTGGCTTCACTGAACTCAGTGAAGTTAGAAAGGAACTCAATATTACCAGGCAGAAACTGCAGAAGTATGAATCTTCAACTGAAGATTTAAATGAGATTAAAAGAGAGAATGAAAGGCTACGGAAGCTGCTAAGGTTTAAGGAAAGGATTGCATATGCTTCAATTCCGGCAACTGTAATTTCCAAAGACCCGGATAACTGGTTTAGAACAATAATTATCAATAAAGGCAGTGATGATGGAATTAAAGAAAACATGCCAGTACTGGCATTCCACAATGGCCAAAAGGCAGTAATAGGAAAAATTTCCGAAGTGAGGGGAAGTATATCGAGGATTATACCCATCATTTCACCGGAAATTAAAGTCGGTGTGGTTTTACAAAACAATCGTTTCCCCGGCCTTCTTCACGGGTATTCATCCAGTTCAAATCTTTGTGTTATAGATTATGTAAGTAAAAGCGCTGTCGTTAATTTTGCCAGTATTGTAATAACCTCTGGCAATGGTGGTGTTTTTCCCCAGGGATTAATTATAGGGAAGGTTCTTAAGGCTGATGTTTTAAAATCCAGTGCCTTTCAAAAAATCATTGTACAACCTTTAATTAATTATAACCTGGTGGAAGATGTTTTTGTAATTAAAAAAAGCCCAAACGAAGAAATCCGGAAATTACTTGAGGTTTCTCAATGATTCTATCATATATTATTACAGGAGCATTGATGTTGAGTGCACTGGTAATTCAGGGCCATTCGTCATTTGATGTAATAAGAATTGCCGGCGTTAAGCCCGATCTCATCTTTATAATTGTGGTTTATTTAGCCTATAGCTTCGGATCATATTACGGGGAAGTTGCCGGTTTCATGAGTGGATTACTGCATGATGCAGTTTCAAATTCACCACTTGGCTTTCTTGCATTTCCAAAAATGGCACTGGGCTTCCTGGTGGGCATGTTCGGACGGAGTGTAATAAAAAGCAATATCGTAACAATTTCTTTAATGCTCTTCGTATCATCCATTATTAAGGGTATTTTAGGGTTGTTCCTATCATATATTTTTCTGGAAGCAAATGCCGGGAATATAGTTGAAATTATTCTCCCCGAATCTTTTTACAATGCCTTACTTGCTCCTCCACTGTTTTTTGTCTTGGATAAAATATTTAAAAATGAACTGGAGGGGGAGGAAACCTAGAAAATGACCCAATCATCAATACGGGCAAGAATGCTTGAGGCATTCAGGTATAGAATGTTCTTTTTTGTTACAATTGCCGGTATCGCCTTTTTAATCATAATAATTCAACTAATTAATCTACAGTTAATCCAGGGCAAGGAATATAAGATTAAATCCAGGCTGAATATGGAGAATTATATTCCCATACCTGCCACAAGGGGCGAGGTTTATGATCGCAATTACAGGTTTAACAAAGGGGGAAATGTAATTGTTTCAAGCCGCCCATCATTTAATATTGTAACAATACCTTCAAAGTTTAAATCTGAAAGAAAATTAAAAAATGTTGTAATGAATTTATCTGATTTGCTGAAAATCAAATATAAAGATATTTTACAGGATATTAAAAGCAGAAATCCCTGGGAAAGGGCAATTATCGTTGAAGATATCGGGTTTGATACTGTCGTAAAAATTGCATCTCATCCCTACCTGTTTAAAAACATCTATTGGGAGGATGCGCCGGTTAGGGTTTACAATTTTAATAATATGTTTTCACATGTAGTGGGATATATCGGGACAATCAATAAAAAGGAATATCATGGTTTAAAAAAACACGGGTATAAGCACTATCAAAAGATTGGGAAATCGGGCATTGAAAAGAAATATGACAAGATTTTACGCGGCAGGGACGGTTATGTAAAAAGGATCGTTGATGTAAGAAATCGAACTGAAGGTGAAGAAATTGGATTAAGACCGGTATCGGGAAATAACATTGTCCTTTCCCTTGATTATGAGGTTCAAAGTACCGTTTATAAAGCAACGGAGAATTTAAAGGGAGCAATTATTGTTTCGAAACCCTCAACTGGTGAGATATTGGCGTTAGTCAGTAAACCCGATTATGATCCAAATAAAATAATATCCAAAAATAACATTGGAATTATCAGGGAGCTTCTTACCAATAAGAACAAGCCCTTTATTAACAGGGTTATCCAATCAAAATATCCACCTGCATCAACTTTTAAGATCATTACTGCAATAGCTGCACTTGAAACAGAAAGTACCTATCCTGGGAAGCGGTATCACTGTCCCGGTAAGTATACTCTTAAGGGTTATATTGATAAAGATTTTTATGATTACAGGATTCACGGGACCCTGGACCTCTATGATGCCATTGCAAAATCATGCTGTGTATATTTTTATCATCTTGGATATAAAATCGGGCCTACCAGTATTATGAGATATGCCGGTTATCTAGGTTTAAATAAAAAAACGCTCATTGACCTTCCCGGAGAAACTCAGGGCTTTGTCCCTTCAAAAAAGTGGAAGCTCAGGAGGTTCGGCCAGTCATGGTTTGACGGTGATACAATAAACATGTCCATCGGGCAGGGTTTTTTAAATGTAACTCCCATAGGGATGATGAATTTTATTTCTGCAATAGTTAATAACGGGATTGTATATAAGCCTGTTGTGGTGAAGGAAATAAGGTCTCCCGATAACGTAAAAGAAGTTAAAGGCTTCACCAGAGAAAAAATCAGGGAGATACCCCTTTCACCTAAAACGCT
>JBHPHB010000003.1:0-57491 GCA_042569985.1 Spirochaetota bacterium
TTCATGACCCGATAGAAAATTTATGCAATTTTCCAAAATGCCGTTTACATCCATCATTTCAGGCTTCATCTCCGGAAGCCTGGCAAACTTCGTAAACTCATCCAGTATATTTTTTAAAACCTCCACTTCCTCAATAATAGTCTCTGTACCGGATAGTATAATTTTTTCCAAATCCGGGTGTTTCTCAGAATACCTTCTCCTTATCCTATCCGCGGAAAGCCTGATGGGGGTAAGGGGATTTTTAATTTCATGTACAAGGCGTTTTGCCATTTCCCTCCATGCCTCTAATTTTTGTTTTTGGTACATGACCTTTCTGTTATTATCCAGTTCAATTATCATTTGATTCAGAATTCTATTGAAGCATGCAGTGAAAAGGGTGAAATAACTGTTATTTCAGAGTTGATTTCACCGGATTTTGATGGCCTTGTTAAAATAAGAATAATTGATAATGGTGTTGGGATCAGGGATGAAGACCTGGATAAGATATTTGAACCTGGTTTTTCAAAAAAAAGGGGGGGCACCGGCCTGGGTTTAGCAATTGTTGAAAAAATTATGATTGAACACGGTGGCAAATTGTATTGTAATCCCCATATGAAAGTTGGTTCTGAATTTATTATTGAACTGCCCGTTAAAAATAATCCCCATGTGGAGAAGTTTGATGGCTAAGATCCTTATTGTTGATGATGAAGTAAATATAATTAAGACAATCAGTTCAATCCTGCAGGATGAGAACCATACTGTATTTTCAAGTGAAACGGGAAATGATGCCATTGATTTCTTGAAGAATGACAGTGTGGACCTTGTAATCCTGGATGTATGGCTTCCCGACAAAGATGGTATTGAGGTGCTTAAAGAAATTAAGAAGATGAATTCTGATCCTGCCGTTATAATGATTTCCGGCCATGGTTCAATTGATATAGCCGTTAAGTCTACTAAAATTGGAGCATATGATTTTATTTCGAAACCCCCTTCCTTGGAAAGGGTAGTTACTTCGGTTAACAATGCCCTTGAACAGGTACGGTTGAAAAAGGAAAACATAAAACTGAGGGAAGGGTTTATAATTGAAGATGAAATGGTGGGCACATCAAGAAGTATTGCTGAAATATTTGAAGTAATTAAAACTGCGGCTCAAACTAATGCGAGGGTTTTTATTACCGGGGAGAGCGGGACCGGTAAAGAACTCATAGCAAGGGCAATTTATCTCAGGTCAAAACGTTCGGATAAGCCCTTTATCAAAGTCAACTGTGCCGCAATACCTGATGATTTAATTGAGAGTGAACTCTTCGGTCATGAAAAGGGCGCTTTCACAGGTGCCATTGCCCAGAGGAAGGGTAAATTTGAGGTTGCAGACGGAGGGACGATTTTTCTGGATGAAGTTTGTGATATGAGTCTTTCTGCCCAGACTAAAGTATTGAGGGTTCTCCAGGAAAATCAATTTGAGCGTGTTGGTGGTAATCAGTTAATTAATATTGACGTAAGGGTAATTTCCGCAACTAATATTGATGTGATGAAAGCAATTGAAGAGGGTAAATTCAGGGAGGATTTATTCTACCGGCTCAATGTAATCCCCATTCACGCTTCCACACTTTCAGTTCGGAAAGATGATATCCCTTTACTGGTTGATTACTTTTTGAAGAAGTTTTCCAAAGAGCATGGTATTGGTTTGAAAGAGATATCAAAAAAAGGAATGAAGTTTTTGATAAATTATCAATGGCCGGGAAACATAAGGGAATTAAAGAATATTATTGAAAGAATCCTCATTATGATTCCCAAGGAAGTTATCGATTTAGATGATATTAAGAAGCATCTTTCTTCAGACGATCTTGATGATCTGGCTAATGGGAAAACATCAACTCTTAAAAAAGTAAGGCAGGATTTCGAAAAGAAATATATAGTCAAAACTTTGAAGGAGAACAATAAAAATATTACCAATACCGCAAAGGCACTGGGTATTGAAAGGACTAATCTTCACAGGAAAATCAATCTCTATAACATCAATATTGATAATATATAAACCGGGTTATAAGTCATGGGCGGAAATGGAATGGAATCAACATTAAGTGAAGTGAGGGACCTTTTCGGGAAAAAGGGCAAGAGGAATAAATACCTGCTTTACAGGAATTATGATGAACTTCAATATCTCAATGAATGGATAAATAAACCTGCCAATAATGATGTTGTCCATATAACCATGGATTCATTTGTTGAGACGATAAAAAATTGCGGTAAATGCAATGACGTATCTGATAAAAAGATAGGTTACGGAAGCGGTTTAAACGGTATAATGATTCTGTTAAATTCACCGAGATTAATTAACAAGTTTGAAAAGGACATGTTGAAAAGTGATTCAATAAAACTTATGAAAAAAATAATATCATCGATTAATCTCAAGTTTGATGAATGCTATATTACTAATCTCATTAAGTGTGATTATTCGGAAGTGCTGGAAAAACCCAGTCAGATTCTTGAAAACTGCAGGGACTTCCTAAAAGATGAAATTGAAATAATGGATCCCCGCATCATACTGGTAATGGGAGAGATGATGCCTGTCCAGAAGTTAGTCTATGAAAAGGATGGTATATCATGGTTTCAAATTGAGCACCCCATTACTTTAATTAATAATCCCGATTTAAAGAGGCCTGCCTGGAACACTCTAAAGCTTTTAACTGAAAAAATAAAAGAGTATAATAATTCCTAAAATAATAATATTATGTTTGCTGATGTTTATATTGGATATCCACTGGAAACAAGGTTTACCTATAAGATCCCCCCGGATATGCAGGTTGTTCCAGGCATAAGGGTTAAGGTCGATTTTGCCAACAGGAAAAAAACCGCCTTTGTAGTTAAGGTCCATGGTGATGAGCCTAAAGACTTCAAAACAAAGGATATACTGGAAGTAATTGATGATGAAGTGATTTTTGATGACAGGCTTGTTGAGCTTTCGGAATTTATCGCTTCCAGTTACCTCGCTACTGCCGGGGAGGCGCTTTCCATGGCGCTGCCTTCGGGGCTAAAGCCCTCACAGAGATATAAGATACCATTTGAAAGAAAAAAGACTGGTGAGCTGTTCTTTTCCGGGGAGCAGGAACTTGTATATAACAGCATAATGGAATCCTTAGGGAATGACGAACTCTTTCATTTAATTCACGGAATTACGGGAAGCGGGAAAACAGAAATATATATTGAAGCGGCAAAGTATTTTATAAAAAACAACAAGTCAGTAATTTACCTTGTTCCGGAAATATCAATCTCTTCCCAGATATTTGAAAGGCTTTACAATGTCTTTGGAGATGAACTCATCATATATCATAGCCACCTGACACCAAACCAGAGGCTTAATAACTGGATGAGGTTTTATAAGGGTGATTCAAAAATAGCTATTGGCACCAGGTCAGCCGCTTTTCTCCAGGCCCCGGACCTTGGCCTGATAATCATTGATGAGGAGAATGACGGTTCCTACAAGGAGCACAGCACTCCCCGATATAATGCAAGAAGGGTTGCGTTCTACAGAAGCAAAAAGGAAAAGGCCCTGTTAATTATGGGATCGGCAACCCCTTCTGTGGAAACATTATATGCTGCCGAAAAGGGGATAATTAAGCTCCACCAATTAAAAACCAGGTACGGTAACGCTAAATTACCGGAGATTGAGATTGTTAAGATTAATCCGAGTAAAAAGTCCAATATCATATCATCAATGCTGAAGCTCAATACAAAACGGGCAATTGAAAAGGGTAGCCAGGCAATATATTTGCTTAACAGGAGAGGCTTTTCCCCCTTTGTCATCTGTAATTCATGCGGGAAGGCTGTGGAATGCCCGCACTGTAATATAAGCATGAATTTTCATAAAGAAGGTGATGTTATCTGTCATTATTGCGGATTAAAGCAGAGGTTACCGGAGACATGCAGCGGATGCGGATCGGATGATTTAAACAAGATTGGCACAGGTACCCAGAGAGTTGAAAATATAATCCACGATGAATTTGAAGATTTCAGGATAATGCGCTTAGACCAGGACAGTTCACGGAAAAAGGGCGCTGTCTTTGAAATCATTGAAAAGATGGAATCCGGTGAGGTTGATATTCTTCTGGGGACCCAGATGGTTGCAAAGGGGTTTGATTTTCCAAATGTAACAGTGGTAGGGGTAATTCTTGCTGACATCGGATTGAACATGCCCGATTTCAGATCGTCCGAAAGGATATTCTCACTTTTGCTCCAGGTAGCCGGCAGGTGCGGAAGGGGAGACTTGCCGGGCAGGGTTATTTTACAGACGGTTAACAGGGACCACTATATTTATGATTTTCTTATTAACCATGATTATTATGGATTTTATAAACATGAGCTGG
Source organism: Spirochaetota bacterium (assembly GCA_042569985.1). Lineage (GTDB taxonomy): Bacteria > Spirochaetota > UBA4802 > UBA4802 > UBA5550 > JBHPHB01. Next base: position 4,344 of record JBHPHB010000003.1, read on the forward strand.
AAATTAGAAAGATGCTGGACTATCCCCCTTTTACCCGGATTGCCCGCCTCCTTGTGAGGGGAAAAGACGAGGGTACGGTAAAGGAATCCATAGAAAAGCTGAATCATTCAATTATAAAGAATAAAAAAAAGTTTGGTTCGGATATTGTCGTATTGGGTCCCTCACAGGCACCCCTGGCGAAGATTGCCGGGAGTTACAGGCATCATATTCTTCTAAAATCCAGAGACCTTGATATCATTAAGGAGGTTATTACATCATCAAGAAAGGCCGTTGTATCAAATGATGTCTATCTTGAGATTGATATTGACCCATATGATATAATGTGAAAAGTATAGTGCTACTTTGAGTTGTCTTTCGGCTGGCCGTAAATGGACTGTATTTTCTTTATATCGGAATAAGATAGATAATCCCGTTGACCTATATTGCTGTCTTCACTGCAGCCGCCCGATTTAGGCTGGATTGTTTTTTCTCCGTCATTGCTGAAACTCATTGTGTTATAATGCATTATTGAATTACAGTCATACTTATAGTCTTCTTCACTTATTAAGGGATTATCAATGATTTTAAAATTATGCTCAAAGGAATTTTGGATATGTTTCCAATTAATTTTTATATATTTATCCCTGTCGGGCCTTTGATGTTCATGGGTTAAGCCCAGGCAATGGCCAAGCTCATGCAGCAGGTGGCCCAGCTTGTTAGTGTCTTCCCCGAAGTACATGTATTTATAGGTATTATTCTCACCGATGCTTGATGCCCAGGACCTGGTATTATTAATTCGAATTATTTCGTAGGCACCTTCATCCGCCGTTACTTCAATGAAACGGACATCGGCAGCGGATTCCCATGTCTCCATTGCTTCATAGAGGACTTCCCGGTCTTCATCGGAAAAATCTCCCGTTAGATAAAAGGGGACTTTGCCGTTGTTCCATTGGGAAATATTGTCATCATAGCTGCAGGCAGTTATGATGACGGAAAAGGAAATTATAAGAATTAATACTTTTTTCATTATAGAATATTCAAGTGCCAATTGTTTTAAAATAATGTAGTAAATATACAAGATTTTTTATACAACGTCAAGGGGATAGTTGTATTTAAGAATATTAATTTATTTATATACTGATCTTTATGCGGGATAAGTCATATTATTTTTTTAATGCTGCCAGTTCCCTTTTTATTATTACATTAAGTATTTCTTTTGGATATCCGCCAACAAGTTTTCTTCCTCCGATAAATAATGTTGGTGTAGCCTTGACTTTAAGATTATCACCGGCTAATATGTGGCTTTTAATAATACCCTGGATTTCCTGTGAATTTAAAGTTTCAATGAATTTATTTAAATCAACCATTAATTTCTTTGATGACGCAAGTTTGTTGAAGTTTTTGTGGGCATGACTTTTGTCATATTGGCCATTATATGAATTGTAATTCTTAAAATGGACCATGAGATATTCCTTAAAGATGCCCAGGTTTGCCGAAGAGGTGAGTGCCTTTTGTGAAATACATGACGAACTGTTTTTTATATCGCTGTAGCAAGAGTCATCGAGGGGGAGGTTGTAAAATGTGATTTTTACCTTGTCCTTAAATTTTGAAAGGATATATTTTTCGGTTTTGTAAAAGTCATAACAGGCACTGCATAAAAAGTCGATGAAAACTATTATGTTCAATTTGGCTTTTGGATTTCCCAATGTCATTTTGCTTTTCGGGAGGTTGAGTTTCACCGCTTTTTTTGAATATAATTCTTCAATGAAGTGTTTTATCTCAGATTCCGGGGTTACTTCACCCTGGGCTTTTAGTCCCAGGTTATATGATGTTGACAATACGGAAAAGAGTAAAAAGAAAATAAATAATAAAAATGACGCAAAGGCTGCCTTTTTATTTGAGCTGCTGTCTTTGAGGCTGAGAAAACCTTTATAAATATCCTTTAGCAATATATTTTCCTTTCGTATGCTTTTAAGCCACAGGAGCATTATTATGAGGACAGCCAGGTTTACCATGTATGTGGAAAAACAGAGGTGGCAGAAAGCATTTATTTTAATAAGAATCCCCGCAAGGAAGAGATTTATAATTATTGAAGCAATTGATAAGGGGAAAATTATTGCCATTATACCATTATTGTAGGCGCCTTCTGCGTAATCGGCTACCAGTATGAGAAAAATAATTAAAAGGTAAAAGAACAGGCCAAATGCGGCAAGGGGTATTCCGAAAACTATTGAGTAGTCTGAATGGCTAACTGCTGTACAGGGGTTAACTATTTTGTCACCGCATGCCATTACTCCAAGCTTTGATGCGGGAAAATAATGCTGCACCAGTATCAGGCAGGATATAATGGCTCCGACAAATGAGAGTATCAGAATTGGATATGCATATTTTTTCATTGTATTAAACCTTTATCATGGGATCAGTTAATTTTTTATGTTCGCCCAGGGCATACCTGTCGGTCATACCCGCTATATAGTCTGTGGCCGTTAGGATGAGGCCGTCTTTTTTTATCATTTTCTGATAACGGTGGGGCAGTGTGCCCGGATGTTCAGTGTATATGGAGAATAACTCACTTATAACTTTTTCTGCCTTGATGGTCATTCTTGATACGCGGTAGTGCTGGTACAGGTTTTTGTAGAGGAACTCTTTCAATTCATTATTTGCCGAAAGTATTTCCGGGCTGAAGGCAGTAAATTTAACCTTTGCATTCTTTATGTCCTCATAGCTCTTTACTCCCTGTTTATTGATATTTCCCAGGGTGGTTTTAATTAAATCGGAAACGAGGAGGTTTATAATATTGCGTATATATTCACTTATCATGAGCTTGTTGTTTTTTGGAACAAAGTCCACAAGTGATTCACCTGCCATTTGCCAGATCTTTAAATTCTTTACGTCATCAAGGTCAAGTATTTTTGAAGATATGCCGTCATCAAGGTCATGGTTGTTATAGGCTATTTCATCGGCAAAGTCAATTATCTGTGCTTCCAGTGTGGGCTGTTCCTCGGGGTGGAAGTTATTTACATCGGGGTGGTCATAGGACGTTGTATGCTTGATTATTCCCTCCCGTGTCTCCCAGGTAAGGTTTAGCCCGTCAAAGTTATTGTACCTGTTTTCTATAACGTCAACTACACGCAGGCTCTGCCTGTTGTGCTCAAATCCGCCATGGTCCTTTAAAAGCAGGTTAAGCTCTTTTTCGCCGGCATGGCCAAAGGGCGTATGGCCAAGGTCGTGGGCCAGGGCAATGCTTTCAGAAAGGTCCTCGTTTAGCCGGAGGGCCCTGGCAATGGTCCTGGCAATCTGGGCCACCTCAATAGTATGTGTGAGCCTTGTCCTGTAATGGTCTCCCTCGTGGTTTATAAAAACCTGTGTTTTATATTCCAGCCTCCTGAATGCCCTTGAATGGATAATCCTCTCCCTGTCCCGCTGGTATTCGGTCCTGTAGGGATGGTGTTTCTCTTTATGCTCTCTGCCTCTAGAGTTTTCGGAGCATGCCGCATAGGGGGCAAGTAATTCCCTTTCAGCTTTATTTAAATATTTCAGGTCATTTTTTTCCATAAGGTTACTTTTTAAGTTTATGTATTTGCTGTTTTTATTGTCAAGCGGGAAAATATCCAATGGTGATAAATTGACTGGTGAAAGAAAAGAAGGCTTTTATGGATGATAAAGATTAGCTGGAAAATTTTATTAAAGGCAGAATTAAAATTAATTACCTGCCCACCTTTACATGAGTTTGATATTGGTACGTGTTATTACTGTCATGTTCTGTGAATATAACGAAAATCTTCGAATCATATGATAATGTATGGAATTTTTCTATATCCTGATCCTGGCTTATATTAAGGCCATATGATTCACCGCCATCAATGAATTCCCATTCTTCATCATATCCCCTGTAAACCCTGGCCCTTAACTGGTTATAGCTATTGTATTGTTCAAGCCACATTGCATAGAGCCTGTTGTTTACCACTGATATTTGCGGTTCAGTAACGGGATTTCCATCATAAGAATATCTGATACCCTGGACGCTGGATTCTGATATTATATAGTTGTATATATCACTTACATGGACACCATATATGCCGGAATTTGGATTCCATTCACTCCATGCCGTATAAACCTCACTGCCATAGTTTACGATTGAAGGGTTGTACGCATTTCCCCCGCTACCGGGGTTGTAGTTAAGATTATCGGTAACCTCATGCCATCCATTATGGTCATAGCGTCTCACCTTAACACGATCTTCACTGCCATTAAATTCAAGAAAGGCAATATAAATTCCGTAATCAGTTGGAAAAAGTGTTGGGCTGTGAACTGCAAAACCGGTTTCGTCAATTCCCAGTGGTGAACTATTGTCAGCAGTTAACCACCCTCCTCCTCCATCATATTTTTTCATTCTTATCGTACTGCCTTCCTGCCAGGATATGTACAGGTCATTTTCCCATACGGCCAGGTTAACATTTGAAAGTGGACTGCTATCATGGAAATTTTCACCCACTTGTTCCCAAATGCCATCCTTATTATACCTTACAACATATATACTTGATGAACCATTTCCTATGTAGGCAAAATAGATTTCCCCGTTGTAGGATATAACAGCCACTTCACTGGGATTTGAAATCATTCCCGAATTGCCGTAATCTGTCATATCTTCCCAGTAAGGATTATTATAATCACCGTTAAATCTTTTCATGTATATATACATATTGCCTTCAATCCACACTGCATAGAGGCTTCCATTATTAACACATAGTTTCGGGGATTGTGATTCCAATCCCTGGTTAATATTCAATGTCCCGCCTGGCTCATATATATCAAGCCTTTGCCATTTGACATCACGGGTCCCGCCGCCAGAACCTATCCAGTCTGAAAACATTGTACCGCATGACATAAGCCAGAGAGATGCAAGTAAAATTATAATGGTCGATTTTAATAATCTTTTAGGGGCCATAAAAAATCCTCAATATCAATAATATATACTAATTTATATGGTACAGCAATAATTTTTTTTTATTAAGTTAATTAAATGATGTAATAAAGCCAATATTTACAGTTGTAAGGTGCATAACCGTGGTTTTATCACCGAATTCAATTAGCGCTCCGTACTTTCCGCCAACCTCAATTGTATATGTCCCGGAAAGATGGAACCTGAAATCTATTCCGGCCCCCTAAAAAAAATGGAGGTTATTTTTTAAAGTATAGTCATTCGTGCGCCCGATTATGCTGACCCCACCGGGCACATAGCTTAGGAAATCACTGCTCCCACCGATGAAAACATTGGGTATAATACTGAAGCTTGACAGTACCCGGAAGCTGTAAGCCGCAACTGCCGTTACTGGTACCATGAGTAAATACCCTGTTGTTTTGGCACTGTCAGAACCACCGTTATCCTGATCATTAGAGTTGCCGTAAAAATGCCATATTGACAGTTCTGGCCCCAATTGAAAGTTTTTATAGTTCCAGAATAAACCTGCTGAAATACCCGAACCGGGCATAACCTCATTCATGGCATTTCCCACGGGTATTCCCGTAACCTCAGCCTTTATTGCCAGGTTAGGGTAATTGGTGTTTGTCTTTCTTGTTTCCCTGAACTGGTCCCGGTAGGTCCCCTGGGCAAATGCCGGCATCATAATATAAAAGAAAAAACAGATCAAAATTATATATTTTTTCATATGATAAATATAAAACTTTGTTTTATCTCATGTTAAGATGTTTTATAATGTCCGTCGATTTTTTGGGATTATCCGCAAAATATATTGCTTGACAGTGAACATTGGCAAAGACAAATTCCTTAAAAAATTGAAGATAATGTAATGGTTTCTATTGTAGAGTTAAATAAAATTAGTGATGAGAAAGTAGGCGGAAAAGCCAGGGGACTAAATTTATTGATAAAGTCCGGCCTTGCAGTTCCACGGGGTTTTGTAATTACAGACACCGGTTCTGACAAGTTTCCCCGGGATCTCAGGAAATACCATGAGTCACTGAAAGCTGAAAGTGTAGCTGTCCGTTCCAGTGCAATGAAAGAGGACGGTGCGGAATTATCCGCTGCAGGGCAGTATGAAACCTTTCTCGGTATTGACTCCCATGATAACCTTGTTAAAGCAATTGATGATTGTATTGGCAGTGCAAAGAATAAACGCGTTTCAGCCTACAACAAAACTCTGGGGCAGGATAATAACGAAGAAAATGTGGCGGTAATTATCCAGGAGATGGTAGACGCGGTAACCGCCGGGGTCCTGTTCACTGCTGATCCGGTTTCATTGAGCAGGGGACACCTGGTAATTGAAGCTGCCAGGGGTTTGGGTGTAAATGTTGTGGACGGTAAAACCGGAACTGTTCAATACAAAGTTGACAGGAACACCGGAGAAATAAAGGGCAATGGCAGCCCGGAAAATATCCTAAACCATAACCAGATCCATGAACTTTATAAAGGGGCCCTTAAGGTAGAAAAGCTTTATGACATGCCCGTTGATATCGAATGGGCCGTTGACGGGCAGGGAAAAGTCTGGTGGCTCCAGGCACGCCCCATTACAACTCTTGATAAATACAGTCTTGATACGGTAGTAACAAATGATGGCTGGATCGAAAGTACGGGAAATGTGGGTGAAGTTTTTCCCGGTTCAATAACCCCCCTTACTTATTCCACTGCAGGGCTTTCACTGAACATTGGAATGTTTACCATGTTTTCCCGCTGTGGTGTTTTTAAGAAAAGCGATAAAAATGTTCGATTTATTCACTATTTTGATAACCATTTATTTTTTCATATTAACAGCATGTGGATTATTTCCAACCACGTGCTGGGTTCCACGTATGATCAGATAGAGTATTCCATTTGCGGTAAGTCAATAGAAGACAGGGGCGATACAGGCAGGAGGGGGGCCTTTTTAAAGAGGCTCGTAAACTTTTTCAAATACATGAGAATTATCTTCAATGATAAAAAGTATATGGGGGAATTGCAAAAGCTTTCGGAAACATTCAATATTGAAACTGAAAACCTAACTACCGGTGAACTCTACAGCACGCTGATGGAAAATCAGGATGTTCTGGACCACGCATATTTTCTGCACTACTGTATGAGTGCCCATTCTGCCGTTATGAACATAATACTGAAACGTTCAAACAGAAACGCCGGGGACGAAGTAATAAGCACTCTCCTTGCAGATATATCAGATATTGAGAGTGCACAGATTCCCATTGAGCTGGATAAACTGGCTGACATGATAATAGAGGATGGTGGTGCAGATAAATTCCTCGATTTACCGGATACCCGGAGGATAGATTGGCTTAATAGTAAAAACAGTGAAAAATCCGGAGGACTTTGGAGAGATTTTATTAAAAATCACGGGCACAGGTGTATCCGGGAGCTGGAAATGATGGAAATTGAATGGGAGAGTGACCCCCGTTATATTATTAATACACTCACAGGCTATGTGGAACTGAAGAAAAAGAAAAATAGTCAATTACGGAAAAGGGGGAGGGGCTTTCCCGGTGAAACAAAGGATAGTAAACTTGTGAAAATGGCAAAGGATGGTGTACGCAAAAGAGAAAAGTCAAAAAGCATGCTTGTGAGAGTGCAAAACCAGTTTAAAAAAGCTTACAGGGAACTTGGCAGATGCATGGTTAATGATGGTATTCTTGAAGGGGAAGAGCAGATATACTTTTTTACAAAAGAGGAAATAGGCGAAGTAATAAATAATCCCGGCCCCGAAAATATAAAAAAGGCTGATTTCAGGAAAAAGAAGTATAATGAAAATATGGAACTCCACTTTCCAATGGTGTGCAGGGGCAGGCCCCTTCCCGTATCTTCAATAGAAGTGGATGAAAATGTTAAGGTTCTCAAGGGCATGCCAGTGAGCAGGGGTGTTGTTGAAGGCACAGTGAGGATAGTGAGGAACAGGGAGGATGCTGAAAAGCTGGTCCAGGGTGATATAATGGTATCTACATTTACTGATATTGGGTGGTCACCCTATTACAGCAGGTTGGGGGGGCTTATTACCGAGCTTGGCAGCCCCCTTTCTCATGGTGCAGTTGTTGCCAGGGAGTACGGCATTCCCCTCGTTTCAGGTGTAACCGATGCAATCAGGATCCTTGGAAACGGCAGTTCTGTTCGAGTTAATGGGACAGCAGGAATTATTGAAATTCTTAAAGATGCAAAATAAATATTCTAATAAAGGAAGGTCCAATGAGTGGTAATGAAAAACTAAGGCCCCTGGGCGGGTCTGCAATTAAAAACTTTCTGGCCAGGAGGATGCTCAACAGAAGCCATATAGGGAAGAATACAGAAATTGATTATGAACTTGCCAATAAACGTGTGCCCCCGGAAAAGGGGCTCATTGTGGGCAAAAGTGATATGCACTATAATGATTCCTTTGTTTTCCAGGGTTCAGATGATAGTGGCAATCTCTTCATGACACGCCTGGGGTTCCGGGGAGATGGTACGGATGTGGATATTTGGCTGTGGTTTGTCCTTGATAAAAAGAAATATGTAATTGGCAGTGACTATGAGAAAATTGATGACGCAGGTTTATCGTCAATTTCCTGCAGGGGCCTCACCTATGAATATGCAGGAGAAGGAAGCTGGAGAATTGCATATAAAGGGAGCATTGGCTCAAATAACGAAGATTGTGAGGTGGACATGGTTTACAGGCCTTCAACAGAGATGTATTGTATGAGTATTCATACCAACAAGGATACATATGCACTTTCAATGGCGGAGATGAAATGGAGCAGGGAGTATTTTAAAAAACTCAGAAGTGAAGGCCAGGAAAGGATAGAGCAGGGCGGAACCGTGGAAGGTAAAATTAAAGTTGGCACGAAGGAGTACAGCCTCTCATTGCTCGGTTTCAGGGACCACTCCTGGGGGAAGCGTGATTGGGCCATGATAAACAGGTATATCTGGAACCTCTTTGCCCTCGAAGAGCCTGTTATAATTAATGACAGAAGTTATACCCATGCCTGTTTCACAACGGTCAATTATCTTACCTTCAACCACCTGGTTTCTGGCTGGATTGCAGGTAAGGATTCTGTCTTACCCATAGTGGCATCAACAGATATGGAGTTAATAGGCGGTGACGGCAAAATCCCGGCTGAATATACTGTCCGGTTCAGGCCCCATGGCGGACCAATTCTCAACGCAAATGTTAAACGGCATAATCACCTTGAGCATGGCTGGTTTATACAGGATAATAAGTATGAGGTTAATGAAGCATACTGTTCAATCGAAATTGATGGAAAAAAAGGGCATGGCATGAGTGAGTTCGGCTATTACAGGGGATAAAAGTAAATTATTTATTAGTCCCTGGCAAGTTCAGTTTCATAGGCCTGCATGGCTGCTTTTCTGTTCATCCGAATTTCTTCGTTGGACGGGTCTTCTTCTACGCCCCTGGTAAATGCCTGGAGTGACTTTTTATATTTTTTCAGCTTGTAATAACTTCTTCCGATGTTGTTGTAGGTTTTAGATATTAGCTTACTGTTGTTGGTTGCCTTAAGTACCTGGTAAAAAGTATCAATTGCCTTATCCTGCATATCCTTTCCAGCATAGATTAATCCAAGAGAAAAGAGTGCATCGGCATCTCCCGGTTTAAGGAGCAGGGCCTTTTGTATGAGCCTCAGTGACTCATCAAGGGACTTTTCATCTTTCTTAACCTTTGAATTTAGTACTGCCAGGTTAATTAATGATTTCCGGGACAGTTCGCTGTTTCCCTTGATCTGCAAAACCCTGTTATAGGCCTTTTGTGCAAATTCAAACTGTCCTCTTTTGTAATATATTGTTGCTATTTTAAAATGGCCTTCCTGGTTATTGGGCCACCTGGTAATTATCATCCGGAATTCCTTTTCGGCAAGGTCGAATTCCCTTTTTTCATAAAAATAATTTGCCCTTGCCAGGAGAGGTTTTGGGTTTTTGGGATTCAGCTGAGAAGCCTTTTTCCATGCAAGCATTGCAAGCTCCGGCATTTTTGCGTGTTTGTATGCAATACCCAGGTTGTAATAAGCTGAATCATCCTTATTGCTCAGGGTGATAGCCTTTTTATAAGCTTCGATGGCTTCAGTAAATCTCTGTGCATCGTCAAGGATATTTCCCATGTTCAGATAGGCCACACGGGCATTTTCGGTGGTGGGCTCGATTGCTGTTATCTTTCTAAATAATTCAAGTGCCCTGTCAAGTTCTCCCTTTTCATAATAAATCTCAGCAATTCTTGAGAGAATTTTAATATTGCGTTTATTGGTTTTTAATATTTTATTGTACAGGTTCAAACTTTGGTCATAGTTTTTTAAGGAAAAATGCGCATGGCCGATGTTTTCCAGCATGGCCACATCTTTCTGCCCGTACTTTTCAGCCAGGGTGAGCTCCTGCAGGGCCTTTTCTTTCTTGTTTAATTTTAAATATATTATGCCAAGATTATACCTGTTGATTGGATCTTTGGGCCTGATTAAGAGGGCCTGCTTTAAATATTTTTCGGCCAGGTCGAAAGATCCCCTTTCGGTGTACATAACTCCCAGCCTTGAATATGCCCGGTGTGCAACCTTGCCTACTCTGTCGGCTGTGGCAGCTCTTTTAAAATATTCTGCCGCTGAAAATTCATCCCCTGTTTTAAATACAGCTGCACCCATGTTATATAGAAGTGACGGGTTTTCGGGAGTAAGTTTTAAAGCATCGCCGTATTGTTTCACGGCATCCTTATATTTTTTTGTTTCGTAGTAGAGATTGCCAAGAAGTATCATTGAATTTAAATCATTGGGCTTAATGGATAATGATTTAACGGCATTTTCAATGGCCCTTTCATAATCCTTTTTGTGGCGGAAGCTAAGGGCCAGGTTTCTGTATGTGTCTGCATTTTCCTTATCATAAAGCAGGGATTTGGAGTAGTACTCTATGGCCTTGTCATAATTCCCCCTGTCATCGCTTATCATACCAAGGTAGTTTAATGCTATTGCCTTGTCCTTGTCGCTTGCCCCTGATTGGAGTACTTCGTTAAATTCCGTTATGGCATCATTGAGAAACCCCTTTGAATAGCTTTCCCTGCCTTTTATTATATGGATATTCTCAGATGTATCTTTTATATCTTTTTGTATAATGCCCGATACAACATCGGTTTTATTGTCTTCAACTTTTGAGGTGTTTGACGGGGTAAAAGACCATGGTTTTTTATAGACAAACTTTATAAGGATTACCGTTACCAGTATTGCGGCAACTGCTATGGAGGAAGCAATAATTATTGGCTTTTTATTGTCCGTTGTTGTTCGGATTTTTTTTCTGCCCCGTTCTGCTTCGATACTGCTTATCCTGTTTTTTTTAAGATCAATATCCTCATCACCTAAATTAAAGTCAGGTTCGTTATTTTTATTGATTGCCACTGGAAATTATTTCTCCTTAATTAATTCTGATTTATTTACAGCGTCAAGGATGCCGTTTATAAATTGACTTGAGTTTTCTCCCCCAAAAATTTTCCCAAGTTCAATACCCTCATTAATTGATACTATGGTAGGTATATCCTGAACAAAAAACATCTCATATAAAGCAATTCTAAGAATGGATTTGTCAATTGTACTTACTCTTTCGAATTCCCAGTTCTTTGAGTATTTCTTAATATGCTCGTCAATTCCATCAATGTTTTCAATTGTACCTTTGATCAGTGTGATAGTGAATTCTCTTATATCATCAGAAATTTTACTTTCAATCCAGTTTAGCTCTGTTGTATCTTCAAGGGTTGCTTTGCCTACTTCAATCATGTACAATCCCTGAAGGGCATATTCCCTTGCTTTTCTTCTATGGCCCATTATTTTAATTGTCGGTATAGATCGGCCATTTCTATTGCAGAAAGTGCCGCAAAAAAGCCCTTATTACCCGATTTGGTGCCGGCCCTTTCAATTGCCTGCTCTATGGTATCAGTTGTAATTACACCAAAGATAACAGGTATGTTTGTATTCATTCCAATTTGGGCTACTCCCTTTGTAACTTCTGCGGAGATATAATCAAAATGCGGGGTTGATCCCTTGATAACAGCGCCCAGGCATATTACCGCATTAAATTTGCCCGACTGGGCAATTTTTTGTGTCACCGAAGGAATTTCAAATGCTCCCGGTACCCATACTACGGAAATATCTTTTTCATCGACATTGTTCCTTTTCAAACAGTCAATGGCCCCATTGAGAAGTTTATTTGTTATAAATTCGTTGAATCTTGAAACTACTATACCAACTTTTAATCCCGATGCATCAAGCATTCCTTCAATTGTTTTCATGATATTTAACCTGTTTCCTCTTTTAAAAAATTTTTCAAAATTATATATGGGTTGCTCAATTAATATAAATTAGGATGTTCTGCATAAACTCCCATATAGTTAAAAATTCGTAATTTTTTACTATACAGTCAAGCTTTTTTTACATATTAAGCCTATTGGACAAGGCATGGCAATTATGAATAGAGGCCGGTTATTAAGAAAAGGGGGATTTATTTTTTTAAGGTATTTTCAATAAATTTATATACCAGTTTTTCCGTAGTTGACTGCTGTTTTTCCCTGGAGATAGTTGCTTTTTTATCCTTGCCAATATGAAAACCGTAGTAGCCGAACTGTCCGTGGTTGCCGCCTTCAATTTTATGCATTGTAGTTTTTGGTGAAAAATTATATTTTGTAGGTTCAAAGATATGGGCATAACCGTCATTTGTGCCATAAATTGATATCGTTGGGAGTTTGATATTGGTAATCCTGTTTTTATCCGGAAGGAAACTGCCCAGCAGGATAACTCCGCAAACTTTATCTTCTTTATTGTCTCTTAGAAAAAATGATGCAACTACTCCACCAAGCGAATGGCCGCCAATGAACCATTTTTTTATTTTTGGGAATGACTTGATTACATCATGGGCTGCATTTTTATTTGTAAAGGCAATGCGCATGCCAACGGGGGTGATGACACTGACAATCCCCCTTTGCGCAAGATATGACATGAGCCTGGAGTAGGATTCAGCATCGACCAGTCCGCCGGGATAGAATACAAATCCCGCTTTCACCTGTTGTTCCCTTGGCTTAAATATCAGCCAGGGGTCATCAATAAATTCTACCTGCTTTGTGGTCTTTAAATACTTATCAACATCCTGCAGGGCCTTTCCTGTAAATAACTGAATAAAAAGATAAAAAATTATAATTACTGTTATAATGCCCGAAAGAATTCTTAATATCCATTTTTTCATATTTCAATCCCTGCTGCAAATTTTATTGGTATAGAAACTATTTTTGCTGAAAAGCGTTATAAGTAAAGCTACTTTTGACTCAAAGTTGATGTCAAGTAATTTTATTTTAATCTCTTTTTGCTCAAATGAATATGCTTAGGGGAAAATTAATTTATTATTGACTTTTAAAATCATTGCAAAAAAATTGAAAACAAAATAATAAACAAAAGGAGAATCCATATGAATGCAAAGAGAATATTGTTAGTATCTTTAGTGATCGTATCAGCTTTACTAATTGTTAATTGCGGTAAAGATAAGGGAACTTCTACCGGCAATGTTAACACTGAACAAAGTGCCGATGTTGATAAGTTTCTTAGTGATTATGAAAGCTTTGTAACTGAGTACTGTTCAGTAACAGATCAGATATCAACTGCACCTATGATGAAAAAGGTCAAGTTGATGCAGGGCCTGGCTATTAAATCAACAAAACTGTCAAAATATGCAAATGATTCAATTGCAATGAAGGCTTCCATGTCTGCATCAGCTCAGAAAAAGCTTGATGAACTTCAAAAAAAGGCAGATCAATGCTCAAAGAAAGTTAAGATATAATACTTATTAAATCAATTGTGAAGAGTGTTTAATGCATCATGGAGATCATCGGGATTAAAGGGTTTTGAGAGGTAGTTTGAATTTTTTATTTCCTTTATCCTTTCTATTGTTTCATTGTCATTATATGTGGTTACAAAAAGAACAGGCGTATTATTCTTCTTTCTAATTTTTTTAATAGTATCAATTCCGTCCAACTTGCCCGATGTTTTTACGTTTGTAATTATTATATCGGGTTTAATCTTTTTTATTAATTTTAGTGTTTCTTCACTGGAGTTGGAAATGGCAGGTACTTTATAACCCATTTGGACTAACTGCATTTTAATGTCCAATGCGATAATAGATTCGCTTTCGGCTATGATTATTCTTTCATTCATCGTACTTGTATATGTCAAATTATTCTCATCCATAGTAAGTGTCTGTAATATCTATCGACATTATGTTTCAGCTTTATAGTGATTTATTTGAGAATACTAAGTGCGAAGCTGAGTTATCACGGAATAACTTTATAGATAAATTTAAATGGGGATAAATAAAATTTGAAGAAAAATATTAAATCTTTCTTTTTAGTACCATTATGGTGAGGTCATCACTGAGGTTTTTGCTGCCCATAAAGGTGTCAAAATCATTGAGGATGTAATCGAGTATCTCCTGTGCGGAACCATCGGGGCAACTTTCAAATGTAGATTTGAGATGTTCATTTTCATACTGATCATGCTTCATGTTAGTGCTTTCAATTAAGCTGTCCGTATATAATAATAGTGTATCATTTTTTGAAATATGAAAATCCATTTGGTTGTATTCTTTTTCGAATTGTGTAAAACCAAGGAAGGAGCCCCGTATTTTTTTATCTTTTAAATACATAACTTCCACATCCCCGGAGTCAGCTTTTTTGCAGAGTAAATCTGTATGGCCTGCATTTACATATTCAACCGTGTCATCATTGAATCTTAAAAGTATACTGGTAATGTAATTATCCACATTATCAATCTCCTGAATAATGTCATGGTTAATTAATCCCATAACTATACTCAGGTTTTTTTTATAATTCTCAGTGAAGTGTCTGTAAAAAACAGACCTTGCTATCATGGTAATGAGTGCCGAGGCAATTCCATGTCCCGATACGTCTGACAGGTTTAGTCCCTGCAGTTTGCCGTTTGATGTATAAAAATCGTAAAAGTCTCCTGAAACACCTGATAGAGGTTTAAATGAAAAGGCAATATCCCAATCCTTCACTTTTGGGGGTTCTTTTGGGAAGATTGATTTCTGTACATTTATTGCCATGCTTAAGTCTGTTTCAGTAATTCTCCTTGAGGTAATGAGATTTTCATTTACCGCTTCCAATTCCTCCATTGCCGATTGCAATTCCCTTGTCCTTTTTTTGACCATATTCTCAAGGTTTTCCGCATAGTATTTAAGTTCTGACTGGGCTGCTTTAATTGATGAAACCATCTGGTTAAATGAATTTGCAATTAAACCAATTTCGTCTGCGACTTCAAAGGGGATTTCAGTCTCCAGGTCACCGCTATCAACCTTCTTTAGCCCTTTAAGTAAAATATTCAAACGCCTCATTAAATTGAAGTGAAAGAATATGGGCAGTATTATCAAGATTGAAATGGCTGCTACAATTAATGAAACAAAAATGTTTTTTGTTACTTTGTGCAACTCTTTTCTGTAATCATGATATTTATATCCCACTTCATATAATAAATCATTATGAATAAAGTTATAATAAATATAGTATGTGCTAAAATCCATGACATCATGATAAAATTGTTTCCGGTTGAATTTACTTATTTTATTTTCATATTTGATGGCGTTGATTTTGCTAATTGCAATTTTTTTTACTTCTGAAATTGAGACTGGGCCTTTTATTTGGCTAAGGTTTTTTTCTTTTATGATTTGCTTAACTTTACTTAATAATAATTTTTCCTTCTCTTTTTTATCTCTTTGGTTCAGTATTTTTGCAGATATATTATCGCTTTTATTATACATTAAAGAATAGTTTTTGGAAAATAATCCTTCATCCAGGGGCCTTGATGCAATGTACTGAATACCTTTGGGCAGCATGTAGTTTATATTTTGCTTGATATCGGCTATGGAGTTTTTTTCAGAATAGTCCATGAATTTTTGAATATTCATTATTTCCTGGATTCTATGGCCGTTTTGTATTCCTTCCTGCCACGAGATTGTCAAATATCCCATATGTGTTACTATTATCAATATTAAGACCAGTGAAATGCCAACCATCTTTACCATAAAGGAAGATTTATTCGGAAAGCTGTGGAGATAGGCAATTGTAATAAAAAAGTATGAAAATATTGACAGGGGCAGCTGGACAGCCAATCCGGTACTGGATGTAATTGCACCGGTGTAAACTAAAATGCCGAATAATGCTGCTGAAATTATAAAAACTATATAAAGAGAAAAGTTTCTGAAGGCAATTGAAACTTTACCTTTTGGTAGAAGTAACATCTTAAAAAAGTTTTCTTTAACCAGGTTGAACTTTAATTGTTTTCTGATAAAAATTGACAGGGTTAATAAAAGAAAGATTCCCGCTGTTGCACCAACAAAAGGATTTGATAAAACAATGTGCGTCTGGTTATGGAACCTGAAAATGATGGGATTTTTATAGGAACCATATATAATCATTGTACATGATATAATTAATAAAATTAAGCATATAGTAATTGTTACTATCGATTCTTTTTTATGAATATTTTTGTAGGAAAAATATGCCCAGGGTATAGTCATAAAAATGGAAATATAGGTAAATATCATTCCGCCGAGAAAAAGACGGATGTACTGGGGTGAATTTATAGAAAAGAGAAGGAAATTTCTTATAAAGAAAAGACAGAAAACTGAGAGATATATTATGAAAAACCATGAGGCCTTATCTTTTTGCTTCAGGGTAAGCAGGTATACTATAATGGCAAGGGATAACAGTAAGCTGGCAAGATTATTTAGAGAAATTGGCGTTAATAGAAATTCAGGCATATATAACCTATATTTAATATGAAAATAAACAACTTATCTTTCTACTGAATAAAGCATGGAATATTCTCTATTTTAATATTTTTAAGATATAATTAATTATTATTCTTGTTTTTCTCATATTAAGTAAGGCTACTTAAGAAAAAGGGGAATGTCAAGACAAATTTTAACAGTAAACATTATTTAAGTTTCAAATATACATAGTAGTATTTTAGGATTTTTTAATGTATTTGGGAATTTAAAAAAATAATTGACAATGATTCTCTATCTGGAGTATTTAATTATTTCTGCTATCTTGAGCGATTAGCTCAGTTGGTTAGAGCGCCTGCCCGACACGCAGGAGGTCGTTGGTTCGAATCCAATATCGCTCACATTTTATTTTCAAGCGGCACAGGAATGTGTCGCTTTTATGTGTATAAGTTGCTCTTTAGCTTTAATTTTTTGTACTTTACAATTATTACAGGTTATTTTATCTGTCCAGTTAATGTTTTTTGTATATAGTGAAATTAAATTTTATAAAAGTTGGAAAGAGTAGTGGCCAGGAAAATTGAAATAATTTTACCCGATTCTTCGGTTTTAGAAGCTGAAAAAGATACCGTTGTTTATGATATCATAGGTATGATAGGAAAAGGGCTTCAGAAAAGCGCCCTCGCTGCCATTGTAAATGATGAACCCGTAGACCTTTCATTTCCAATGACGGATAATGCCAGCTTGAAAGTAATAACTTTTGACTCCGATGAGGGTAAGGAAGTATTCTGGCATTCAGGGTCTCACCTCATGGCTCATGCGGTTAAAAGGTTATATCCTGACGCGAAACTGGCAATCGGGCCGTCAATTGAGAACGGGTTCTATTATGATATAGATATGGACAAAAAACTTTCTCCCGAGGATCTACAGACCATTGAAGGGGAGATGTTAAAAATAGCAGAAGAAAATCTGGGTATAAAAAGAGAGGTGCTGTCAAAAAAAGAGGCACTTAAGTTATTTACCGATATGAATGAGTCCTATAAGGTTGAAATGATTGGTGAACTGGATGATGATAATGTATCCGTTTACAGGCAGGGAGATTTTGTTGATTTATGCAAAGGCCCCCATGTTATGACAACCTCCGCCATAAAGTCTTTCAGGCTTCTTTCAATTGCCGGTGCTTATTGGCGTGGAGATGAAAAAAATAAAATGCTCCAGCGTATTTATGGAATAGCTTTTCCATCCAGCAAGGAGTTGAACAGGTATCTTGAGTTTCTTCAGGAGGCAAAAAATCGTGACCACCGTAAATTGGGGAAAGAGCTGGATTTGTTTTCGTTCAATGAAGATGTTGGCGCAGGGCTTCCCCTGTGGCATCCCAATGGAGCAGTTTTAAAATTCATTATAGATAAATTCAGTACTGAGGAACACCTTAAAAAAGATTATAAACTGTTTAGTGTTCCCCATATAGCAAAGGGTGAACTCTACGAAACTTCGGGTCACCTGGGTTTTTATAATGAAAATATGTATTCTCCCATTGAGATTGACGGACAGGATTTTTATTTAAAGCCCATGAATTGCCCATCGCAGATAAAGATTTTCACCAGCAGTATTAAAAGTTACAGGGATCTCCCTTTTCGGGGATTTGAAATGGGAACCGTTTACAGGTATGAGAGGTCCGGAGTTCTTCATGGATTAACCCGGGTTAGGGGATTTACCCAGGATGATGCCCATATATTCTGTACGGAGGAGCAGCTTGAAGAGGAGATTCAGGGAGTCCTTGAATTTACTTTGGAAATGCTCAATAAATTTGGTTTTGAAAGCCAGAACATATATCTTTCAACAAGACCGGAGAAGTCGGTGGGTACAGACCAGCATTGGGAATTGGCAACATCGGCTTTGAAAAAATCTTTAGAAAAGCTTAATATTGATTTCAAGATTGACCCGGGCGAGGGTGTTTTTTACGGGCCCAAGATTGACATAAAGATAAAAGATGCCATTGGCCGTGAGTGGCAGTGCAGTACCATCCAGGTTGATTTTAACCTGCCCGAAAGATTTGATGTAAATTATGTTGGAAGTGACGGCGAGAAAAAGAAACCCATCATGATCCACAGAGCCCTGTTGGGCTCACTTGAGAGGTTTATTGGAATACTTATTGAACATTATGGCGGCAGGTTTCCTGTTTGGCTTTCACCGGTTCAGGTTGTTTTGATAAGCATTTCTGAAGAACAGTCAGATTTCGTGAGGGATCTCAGGGATAAAATGCTTATAGATAATTTCAGGGTTGATTTAGATTTAAGGACCGAGTCAATAAGTTATAAGGTAAGGGATGCTATCTCAAAAAAGGCCCCCTATATTGGCGTTTTAGGTAAAAATGAAGTTAATGATGGAACTATATCGATCAGAAAGCGCGGGGAGAAAAAACCGGTTATTATGAAGCTTGATGATTTTATTAATATGCTGAAAGAAAATGTAAATAATTTCCATTAATTTTTTGCTAAAAGTTGTCATTTAATTTTATAAATTGGTATTTTTTTAGGGAATTTTAATAAAAATATTGATTTTTTTGATAAATGATTTTTTGTTGAATAGTCGAACAAGCGTTCTGGTGCATATCAGAATATTATATTAAAATAATTTGGAGGTATTAAAGTATTGATAAGAAGAGGAAGGAGGGATACTCAAAATAGTAAAGCCGATAGTCACAGGATCAATGAATTAATTAGATCAGAAAAGGTCAGGCTCGTTGGTGAAGATGGAGAACCTAAGGTTATACCCATTGAAGATGCATTGAAGATTGCACGGGAGAAGGAACTTGATCTGGTTGAAATTTCACCTAACCAGGACCCGCCTGTTGTTAAAATCATTGATTACAGCAAGTTTAGATTTGAACAGATAAAAAAAGCCAAGGAAGCAAAAAAGAAGCAAAAGGTAATACATGTTAAAGAAATTAAAATGCGTCCGGCCATAGATATTCATGATTATGAGCACAAAGTTAAACATGCAAAGGAATTCATGGAAAAGGGAGACAGGGTTAAATTTACAATAATGTTTAGAGGGCGTGAGTTAACTCATCCGGAATTGGGTTTTGAGTTAATGAAGAGGATTCAGGAAACATTCAAGGATATTGGAGAGCCCGAAAAAAAACCCGTTAAGGAAGGAAGAAACATTATCATGTATATGAATTTAAAAGGTGATTCCAAGAAAAAGAAATAGAATACAATTATTTTTTTGATATTAAATATTGCTGTTTTTAACATTCACTCCTGAAATTAATGCTAATATATCCATAAAGATAATCAATTGTCAATTATGTTTATTTTGCCAATCTTCGTATAAATATAATTGACAATTATTGTTATATATTCGAGTTTGACATTTCTATATTTACAACACCGAGGTGGTAATTATGCCAAAGATGAAAACAAGACGAGGCGCTGCGAAAAGGTTCAGAATTACTAAAAATGGCAAAGTCATGAAGGCTAGCAGCGGTAAAAGTCATATGCTTGAGAAAAAATCTCCCAAGAGGAAACGCGATTTAAGGGGCGTTAAGAAGGTAAATGAGTCAGAAGCAGCAAAAATCAAAAAAATGCTGCCTTATGCTTAAATTCTTAGTCAAATATTAAAGAGGAAAAAATGGCACGAGTAAGCAGTAGTAAAGTACACCATAAGAGAAGTAAAAAGATATTAAAGGATACCAAAGGCTATATAGGTTCAAGAAGTAAGCTTTTCAGAACGGCAAAGGATGCGCGGAGAAGGGCTCTGGAGAATTCATATAAAGATCGTCGAAGGAAAAAAAGAGATTTCCGGGCTTTATGGATAATGCGTATTAATGCTGCAACAAGAAAATGCGGGATGTCTTATAGTCAGTTCATCAGTGGTTTGAAAACTTCTGAGATAATGATTAATAGGAAAATGCTTGCAGATATTGCAGTCAAAGATATGGATACCTTTACCAAAATAGTTGAAAAGGTGAAAGAGAAATAAATCCCTCATTTGTATATTATTCAAAGTTGTTCAGTAATGCTGAAATATTAGAATGAAGCTTATTAAAATTATAAAGATTAGTGCCTTTTGCATGGTGCTAATCTTTTTTTATTGTTTACCCCGCCATGCCAATGCCCTGCCGTTAACTGATACTGTATTCAGCCTGCAGGACGATAATATTGAATTTCTGTTTAAGGAAGAAATCCATAATCTCCAAAAGGATTACCGTGTAGACCAAACAGGTTTAGGTTTTGGGATTCTAGATGATCTATCCTTCTGGTTTATTTTTCAATATCTGCATTCGGGAATTATAAAAACTGATGAGGATGTAATTGGTGATACCTTTCTGAGATTATTATATTATATTGGTGATTATTATAATGACTCGATACATCTTGCGTTATTGATCAAATTCAGATTTCCAACGGGGAAAAATATTTATTATAACCAGGAATGGAGGGGACTGTCACTTGGAAATAGTGAAATTAAAATCGGGTTTGTTTCTCAATTTGATATTATAAAAAGGATCTTTGTTCACTTTAACTTTTCCTATACATTTTTGCAGGGAATTAATGATAACTTTTATGGAGGTTTTTATTTAAATCCCATTAAGGAAAGTTTCTATACAAAGGTTTTAGGTTTAAATCCTTTTTCCAAGGGTTCATTTCTATACTGGGAAAGATTAAAAAATGATTATATCACTTTATCATTAGCTGTTAATACAAATGTATTATACCCCTTTATACCTCATATAGAATTATATGGTGTCTTTCGTTTTGTAAACAGGGAAGATGAATTGGATTATGTATCTTTTATACCCTGTGAAGCCGATCCTTTGCTGCTTTCGGCAGGCCTGAGATATTTTTTTTCTAAATATACATACCTGGGTTTCTACTATATAATAAATCCCATAAAAGTAAAAGATTATATTAGAGATTTATACGGAGTAGATTTTGGGATTCTATTCTAAAAGTCAGGTTTGTAATGTTAATGAAATATTAATATATACTTGACTTAATGAAAGTGATCTGTTTAATTGGAAATATAGAGCTTATCAGCAGTTTTGTGGTAGTGCTTTATGCCGTTATTTAATAAATATTAATTTATTTTTAATTTTAAAAAGTTGCCGGGCAATGTTATGGCCAAATATTCTTTTTAGTTATGTTTTGCCGTATTTTTTCCTGGAAGAACGATAATGTTTGATGGAGGTAACACGATGATTACTATGCAGCAGCTTGAAGAACTTGAGAGTAGAGTAGTTAAAGCACTGCAATTGATTGGTGACTTGAGATCGGAAAATGCAAACCTTGAAAGCGATAATGAATCCCTGAAAGTTGAAGTGGAAGAAGTAAAGTTAAGCCTTGAAGAAAAGGAACAGGAAATTGAAAGAATAAAGAATGAACTTGAAGAGTCAAATAGAGAACTTCAGGAAATCAAGGAGAAGGAAGAGATCTTAGAGAAGAAGATAATCGGATTATTGAGTAAGCTTGATGTTATTCAGAGTGAAAATTCTGCTTCCGGTTCTGCAGGTCAGGGCACCCCGGTAGAGATGCAACAGGCACCGCCCAGTGAGGAACCGGAACCTCTATCGGAAATGGATGATTCCATAGATGAAGATATGGGTATAGTCACTGACACAGAACCAGAATTTGACGAAACAGATGATGACTTAAGCATTGAAACGGTAGATACATCTGAAACTGTTGAAATAGATGACGATGATGAGGATATAATAATAATTGACGATGAATCAGATCTGGATGACGAAGAAATTATCCTTGAAACGGAAATGGATGATGAAAGTGATTTGGGAGAAGATGATGATGATGAAATAATTCTCCTGGATGATGATGAAGAAGAGATCATAATTGATGATGTAGACGAGGAAACGGTTATAGTTGATGACAGTGATATGGATGATGACGAATCACCTGAAGTCACCCTGGATGATGATGACGAATTCCTCATAATTGAAGAGGACGATGAAAAATAAATAAACCTACCTTTTGGTGAGGATTCTTAATGGAAACAAATAAAGTTAAAGTTGAGATTTTTGGCAATTCTTACAATATTCAGGGAGATGCTTCCCCTGAATATATTCAAAAACTGGCTGATTATGTTGATGATAAGATGGAGGAAGTGAGCAAGAATGTTTCGCAGGGCAATCTTGCTCAAATTGCAATTCTTGTGGCCCTGAATATTGCCGATGAATATCATCAATTAAAAAAGATAACCTCTGGTATTGAAGGTGTTATAGAGGAGAAAGCTAAATCTTTGATATCCATGCTTGATGAAGGAATGATAGGGGAAATAATCCCGGAGAATAATTCTATTTCAGAATAATGGCAAGGACTGTTTAGCATTTCCGGTATGCAACTTCTTTTACTTCTTAACATTGAATATCCTCATTAGTTAATACACCCTAAATGAAGTTCATTGGATATTTGTTTTTTTCTGCTTTTTAACTGTCACAATCTTACTTGATGAAATACCACATCAAAATTAAAAAATTCATACATTCAAGTTAAATATGTGCAGTCCAATGGGTATTAATAACCCGCTTAACTTGTCGATTATATTTTTTAGTTTACATTTTTTATGGTTTTATTTAACATATTTTATGTTATAGTTACTTTATTTTTACACTTTCACTTATATTGTAGGGTATAATTATTAAAATGCATAACTTGAACCAGTTAAGCGATGAGGAGCTTGTTGGCCTGTACCGGGAAGGTAATGAAAGAGCCTTTAATGAGTTGTATGCCCGGTATTCTGTTAAACTTAAAAAGTTGATATATTATTATCTTGGTAATTATGATATTATTAATGATATATTGAGTGAATCTTTCATTCGTGTTGTTAAACATATTGATAATTTTAATATTGAACTGACATTTTCATCCTGGGTTTATCAGATAACGATAAACTGCTGCAAAAATTTTATTAAAAGTAAAAAAAGACAGGATGTGATTTTAGAGAAACAAAAATTTAAAATTGAGGGGGTTGAAAATTACACTCCTTCAACTGAGGATATTGTGATAAACGAGTTTGACCTTGAAGCCTTTAATAGTGGCATAGACAGCCTCAAGGATAAATTCAGAGATGTTTTTGTCCTGAGATACGACCACAGGCTCAAGTATGAAGAGATATCAAGAATTTTGAATTGTTCCGAAAGGACAGCAAAGTGGAGGATGAAAAAGGCGATTGAAATCATTTCTCAACACCTCAAGGATAATGGAATTATATAGATATGGACGTTAACAACGAAATAAAACATATTATCAAATCACTTCGGTCAAAGAAGAAATTTAAAGAAATTGATGGTGAAAAACTATTCAGCCTGTTTTCAAACAGCGTATTGGATTTCACCGGTTCTGAGCTTGATGAAGATTCTGTTTTAACTGAAATAAAAGATTCTATCAAAAGCTCGGATGTTGCTGGGATTTCAGTATTTGATATAATGAAAAGGCTGCGCTGGATTGCTTTCCCATCGGTTGCAATTTTTGTAGTGGCCTTCTTTTTGTTAACAAAAGAATTTATGCCCCCCGTTTTGGATAAGGCAAAAGTTTATTTTGTACGGGGGGATGTTGAACTCCTGAGAGGAAATAAGAGGTCAAAGCTGAAGTACGGAGATGATATCTTCAGTGGTGATAAAATAATCACGGGCAAAAATTCAATCTCCGATTTTAGCTTTAATGATAAGGTTAAATTCAGGCTATCTCAGTATAGCGAGGCATCAATTTCCAGAATGAAAAGAGATGATTCAAAAATTGATTTCACCATAAACATGGGCAGGGGAAGCGTATTATTGAACATTAGCAAACTCATGGCAGTTGATTCGGTAAAGGTAAAAACATCTGCTACTGTTGCCGTAGTAAGGGGGACAGTGTTTGGTGTGAAAGTCAATAATAACAGGAGTGTTAAATTTGAAGTTTTTGAAGGAAAGATAAAAGTTGCTCACAGGATTCCAGATGAAAAATCAGACTTCAATAAATCAGTTAAAGTAAAGTTAAATGAATACTTTGAAAAAAACTCCAGGGTAATTAATAAAAATGAGGTGTACAGCCTCAGAAATCTTGACAGCAAGATGCTCAACGGGTTATCCCGATATAATATTGATAGAAGATTGCCGGGGCTTTCAAAACCGGGAGTTAAGGTTGTGCGCCCTAAAGAATTTGAGATGTCCTCCGCGTTAGGTAAGTTTTTAGAGATCATGGTAAAGAAGGACCCCAATATTGCCAAAGATAAGATAAAGCTTATTGAAATGATTAAGGCAAATGATGCCAGGAAGAGAGAAGAAAGTTTCTTTAAGAAGTGGAGAAAAAGCAGGAGATCTAAATATGTACTTCATGTTAACAAGCCCAGGTTGTTGATCAGCGTGAGCAGTCAGGATTTAATTGAAGCATCTGATTTCAAAAGGATTAAATGGACCTTTAAAGAGAAAATAAGAGTTACTTCAAAACCTGTATTTGATGACAGGCGATTATATTTTATTGGCGATAACCACAAGCTCTACGCATTGAATTTATATAACGGGAAAATCCTATGGGAAAAAATCATGTTTGGCACCATGAGAGGCAATATCAGGCTGGTCATTGACGGGGACAGTATTTATGCCGCTACTTCGGGTAAAATGCTGTACAGGCTGAGTAAAGACGGAAAGCAAAACTGGAGTATCGCTTTTAAGGATAAATTTGAAGTAACTCCAATCATCGGCAAGTATATGATTTTTCTTTCACTTAAGGGCGGAAAATTCTATGGTGTTGACAGGAAAAAAGGAATCAAGGTAATAAAGGTGGACTTTAAGTCACCCATTGGATCAATGTCAATTCTGAACAATAATATATACATGACAACAACAAGTGGAAAGCTGTTATGCTATAGTTATAAAAAAGATGAAATCATGTGGAGTTATAACTTAAAGGACAGGATTTCAACAGATATAATTGCTGATAATAAATATTTGTATATTTTTACGACAAATGGCAAAATTTATAAATTCTCAAGTTCGGGAAAGATGGTCTGGAACACCGATATTAGTAATGAGATCAGCATTAATACAATGAAGGATAACAGGTATTTATATATTGCCTCTGAAAGAACATTTTATATTATTGATAAGGATTTTGGAAGGGTAAAATGGTCCATTGTTTTGCCCAGGGTAATAGCAAAAAATATTGCAACTTCGAAAAATAAGGTTTTTCTCGTTTCCGATAAAAAGGGAATATTGATATTCAGAAAGTAAAATAATATCTCACCTTTTGATTGACATTTAAATATAAATTTAGTATTTGCTCATAAAGCGGGCCACAAATATGCTGCATCCGTGGAAGGTTCGTTAATTTATCCACATCTAATTGGCAGTTGTAAAATTTATTTTTATTTAAAAAAAAATTACTTGAAATGTATAGCTTTTTTGTTTTAATAATTAATAACCGATAATTAATATGTATTGTGGACATTCCCCTATTTTCAGCCGGGGAAAGCAACATTGTATTGAATTATTAAGCAAGAGCTCAATAAACATTTAAGTAGGTTCAGGTGAAAATATGGATATAAGTGAATTGATAGAAAAGCAGAAGAGTTTAAGTGAGGAATTGGGCAATGGAAAGGTCGACCAATCTGAAGATGATAATATTGATGAGGACATAGTCCAATTTGTATCCTTTATGCTGGAGGATGTAGAATACGGCATAGAAATTCTAACTGTCCATGAGATTTTACGCATACCCGATATGACAAGGCTTCCCAATGTACCCTCTTTTATTATTGGAGTTATAAACTTAAGGGGGAATATTATTCCCGTTGTTGATGTAAGGGAAAGGTTCTCAATTCCGCAAAAAGAGTATACGGAACAGACAAGAATAATTGTCATTGAAACCGATGATAAGCTTGTGGGTCTTTTGGTGGATTATGTTCACCAGGTTGTGAGGATTCCCCAATCACATATTGATGAGCCTTCAGACTTAATCGAGGGTGTTTCGGAAGAGTTTATCAGCGGTATCGCAAGAATGAGGGACAGGTTAATTGTGATTTTGAATATTACTAATTTAATTTTTGAAGAGGATGAGGTTGCACTTGAGAATAGTTTTACGGAGTAAAATATGACATTTATGCTAGGCGAATATCAGGATATTTTTCTTGAAGAAGCAGATGAACAGCTTCAGGAACTCAATATTAATCTAATGGAGTTGGAAAAGGACCCGGAAAATACTGAGATCATCAATAATATTTTCAGAACAGCTCATTCTCTAAAAAGTTCTGCTGCCTTTGTGGGGCTTAATGATTTAAGTGACCTTGCCCACAAAATGGAAAATCTTCTCCAGGGTTTGCGGGATAATACTCTGACCATGAGTTCTGAGATAGTTGATATCATATTTAAATGCTTTGATGAAATCAGTGCTGTTATTGATTCAATAGTCCAGGGTGAGAAACCGGAGCAGGATTTAACCTGGCTCATTAATGAAATACATTTAATAAGTGAAAAAGGAAAAGTTGAAAAGGCCCAGCCTGTTCCTAAACCGGATAAAATGAATACACAAAAATTTACAATAAAATCGGAACAATCAAGGATGATCCGGGAGGGAATAAAACTTAACAAAGGTTGTTTTGAACTTTCCGTACATATTAGTGAATCCGCTCAAATGAAATGGATTAAGGCCCAGCTTATTTTAACAAACCTGGAAAAGATTGGGGATATTGTAATTACAGACCCGCCATCAGATAATTTAAATGATGAAACATTGGATGGAATTTTTAAAATTATACTTCTTTCTGAGGTGTCAGTGGAAGAGATAAAAAAAGCATGTGATATCGATCTCATAACCAGGGTGGATTTAAGAAGTATAAGCCTTGTTAAGAAAGACGGTAAACTGATGTTGAAGTTTGGTAAAGAAATGAACATACTTGAGGTTATGGAAGATGCAGAGTCTGAACCTGAGCCTCAGGAGAAAACGGTTGATCCAACTGAAAAGGGTATTGGTTTTAGTGAGGATGAAGAATTTGAATTGGGAAGTGAAGAGATAAAGGATTTTAGCAAAGTAGAATATGAAAGGAGAAAGGCTCCCATTATTAGATCTGTGAAAGTATCAGTTGATAAACTTGACCAGCTTTTAAATAATGTGGGTGAATTGGTAATATCAAATTCCGGTTTTTTTAAGCTTTACGATGAGTTGAGAAGAGCCGGAATAGACAAGTCCTTCAGTAATGAATTTAAAAGCAGAATGGACCAGATGTCAAAAATTGCGAAGGATTTGCAAACGGGAATTATGAATACCAGGATGGTCGAAATTGGCAATGTCTTTACCAGGTTCAAGCGCCTGGTGAGGGACCTGACAAAGGAATCAAACAAGGATATAAAATTAATTATTAAGGGCGAAGATACTGAACTTGATAAGAAAGTAATTGATGCAATTGGGGAACCTCTTTTGCATATTATAAGAAATGCAATAGACCATGGTATTGAAGCGACGGAGGAAAGAGAAAAACTGGGGAAATCGCTGGATGCCAGCATAACTTTAAACGCGTACCAGGGGGGTAACCAGATATTTGTTGAAGTGAGCGATGACGGCCGTGGCATGGATATAAATGAGATAAAGAGAAAGATTGTGAGCAAAGGATTATCAACACAGGATATCCTGGCTAATATGGATGATATTGAAATAATAAATCATATTTTTCTGCCCGGTTTTTCAACTGCAAAGGTTATTTCTGATATTTCCGGCAGAGGTGTTGGTTTAAACGTGGTAAAGGAAAGTGTTACAGAGTTGAACGGAACAGTAAGCATTGAAACTGAGCCGGGTATGGGAACCAGGTTTATTCTTACGTTTCCTCTTACACTTGCCATCATTCCTGCAATAATGGTGAGGGTTCAGAGAGAAATGTTTGCAATTCCTCTTTCTGATGTTATTGAAACAATTAAGGTATCCCAATCCGAAATAACTACGATAGAAGGCCATGAGGTTATAAATCTAAGAGGAGAGATCCTATCAATTATTAGGCTAAATAATTTTATTGGCCTGGAAAGCGCTTTAAATGCTGACCAGAAGATTCCCGTTGTCATTGTTGGTTTTGGAAGCAGAAAGGTGGGGCTAATGGTTGATTTCCTTGAAGGAAAGCAGGAAATTGTAATAAAGTCTCTCGATCAGAATTATAAAACTGTCGATGGATTAGCCGGTGCTTCCATACTTGGTGACGGCAGTATTGCCTTAATTATGGATATTGCAGTAATGATAAACAAGGTTATTGCTGATGAGGATAAAATATCAAAAATTGCAAGAGAAAGAAAAATCCAGTTGAAACAGGCAGAATTACTGGAAAAAGCTGAAGTTGAAGCTGTAATTGAAAAAGGAGAGGAACTTATCGATGATGAAATTGATAAGATTAAAGAAGAAAAAGAAAGGGATGAGGAAATCACCATTGCCGTGGAAACTCCTGAAGAAAAGATAAGTGTGGAAATACCTGCACGGGAAGAAGAGGAGAAGAAACCGGAAAAGACTGAACCTGTTGATGAAACTGATAAAGAGATCGGGGAGCCTGAAACTGACGAGGATGTTGATGATGAAATAAAGTTACAGGTGCAGGATACATTGGAGACTTTTAAAGAGGAATTGCGTAATAGTATTTCTTCAACAGTTGAGGGTGCCGGAGCAGATAATTATATGAGTGATACTTTGAAGCTTGCAAAGGAAGACCTCAATCAATTCCAGGTCATTGCAAATGTTGGAGCTGCCAATGCCGCTGAATCGC
Organism: Spirochaetota bacterium; assembly: GCA_042569985.1. Taxonomy (GTDB): domain Bacteria; phylum Spirochaetota; class UBA4802; order UBA4802; family UBA5550; genus JBHPHB01. The sequence goes on from JBHPHB010000003.1 coordinate 33,787, forward strand.
TTTCTAAGATTATAAAGAAAAGAATCGACCTGTCTATTCCAGAGGTAATATACCTTCCCGTAGAAAAGATACCTGAGCATATTGGCAGTGTTGACAGTGTATACATTGGGGTTATGATGAACATCCAGGGTGATTTAAACGGGACAATACTTTTTATCCTTCATGACCAGGTAGGATTTGACCTGATCGACTTGCTTTACGGGACAGAAAGCAGCAATATAAAGAAATTAGATGAGGATGGAGAGTCTGCACTTGTTGAATTGACAAATATTGTGGGGGCTTCGGTTATTAATGTATTTTCTGATAAAACTGAACTTGTAATTATGACAAGCGTGCCAACGATAGTCCATGATTACATGCAGTCAATAATTGATTCCATCCTGGTTAAACATAGTATGCTCAGTGATTATGCAATTATTATGGATACTGCTTTCTTTCTTGAAGATAACAGGGTGATAGGAAACCTTCTTCTCTTGGCCGAAGAGGATTCATTAAAAAATGTAATTCAGCGATTAACGTCAAATGTCGGCACCAATTAAAGTTCTCATTGTAGACGATTCTTCTCTTGTAAGAAAAATAGTCACAGATATACTTCAAAAAGACTCAATGATTGAAGTTGTGGGGACTGCTTCCAATGGTAAAATTGCTCTCTATAAAAACAAAAAACTTAATCCCGATGTCATCACCATGGACATTGAAATGCCTATCCTTGATGGGCTTGCTGCATTAGAAGAAATAATAAAAGCTGATCCAAAACCTGTAATTATGATGAGTGTTCTTACACAGCATGGGGCTGAAGCTACTTTTAAAGCACTCAGGCTGGGAGCCGTGGATTTTATTCCAAAGCCATCAACATTATTAAATGTCAGTGTTGATGATATCAGCGAACTTTTGATAAAGAAAATAAAAAATGTTCATGATTTAAAAATTAAAGCCCCTGTGAGGGAAACTATTGGGAAGGAGGCTGCAGGAAAGGATTCAATAGCTTTAAAGGAAGTTAAAAAAAGTTATAATGAAAACAGTGTAAGTCCCAGGATAATTGGGATGGGTACGTCTACAGGGGGACCTTCAGCTTTAATGGATATATTTAATACATTCCCCGATAATTTTCCTTCCCCTGTTTTGGTGGTGCAGCATATGCCTGAAGGATTTACAAAGCTGTTTTCTAACAGGCTCGATAGTATTTCAAAACTGAGGGTTAAGGAAGCTGAAGATAATGACGATGTTTTGCCGGGACATGCATACCTGGCTCCAGGGGACTCACATATGCTATTAGAAAAGAAAGGCGGAAAATACATAATTAAGGTAAATAAAGATAAAAGAGTGTCCGGACACAGGCCTTCAATAGATGTTTTATTTAATTCAATTGCTGCCAATGCAGGCAATGATTCTGTAGGTGTTATAATGACAGGTATGGGAAAGGACGGTGCCGATGGTATTAAAAATATCAAGAAAAAGGGTGGTTTTACCATTGCTCAGAATGAAGAAACATCTGTTGTTTACGGAATGAACCGGGTTGCAGTTGAAAAGGGAGTTATTGATGAAATTGTTCCCTTATTTAATATAATAAAAAAAATAGTTGAATATATTTAAATTATATATTTAATATACATTATATCGATAATTTATATAGATGTATTATCTTGAAAAAGATAATATTTTCTTATTTTTTAAAAATAATTTTCCATATTATGATTGATTTTTATCATTAACATCAATAATTTGGTAATAGAATTAAAAAGATTCAATGGAGAGGGAAATGGCGTCTGTTTTAATTGTTGATGATGCAAAATTCATGAGAACGCTAGTCAAGGATGCTTTAGTTCCTAGTGGACATGATATAGTAGGTGAAGCAGAAAACGGGAATGAAGCAGTAGAACTATATAAAAAGTTAAATCCTGATCTTGTTACTATGGACATAACGATGAGAGAAAAGGATGGTATTGAGGCTGCAGAAGAAATATTAAGTTTAGATCCCCAGGCAAAAATCATTATGGTCACTGCCCTGGGACAGGAAAATCTCTTAACAAAGGCCATAAAATTAGGTGTTAAGGATTTTGTAGTAAAACCTTTTCCTCCAGAGAGACTTCAAAAGGCAGTTTCAAAAGCATTAACCTAGTATTTATCTGATAATCAGATTATTAACATTTTAATATTTTGACAAAAACCCCTCGAAAGGATTTCTTAATGGAGGGGTATTTTTATAGCAGTGCTTCCATTAAAAATTAGGGAAATATTTAAATTGTTGATTTATTTACTCAGTTATAATTATGAGTTCATTTTGAGGATTATAAGAATATTTTATAAATATAATATAAATTTATGCACGAATTAGATGAAAATAATGTAGTTGACCCACTGGAAAAAAAGCATGAGATCCATGCTGGTAGTTTTGACGGTCCCCTTGACCTGTTGTGGGACTTGATAAAAAAATCAAAAATTGATATTACAGAGATTCCAATTTCAAGTATTACTGAGCAGTATATTGAGTACCTTAAACTCATGGAAAGCCTGAATGTTAAAATTGCAGTTGAATTTATATGGATGGCATCTGAACTTCTGTATTATAAAAGTATTGCACTTTTACCATCGGAAGAACTTGATGATGAATATTTTGTTCCCCCCTTACCCCCGGGACTTATTGAGAAATTACTTGAATACAAGAAGTTTCAAAAGGCTTCCCGTGATTTAAAGACAATATTCATAGATCATAATAATTCCTTTTCCAGAAAACATGATGTCATACCTGAGGTGACAAATGAGGAGGAAGAATATATTAATGTTTCACTCTTTGATCTGCTCAAAGCATTTGCCGATGTTCTGGAATCTCAAAGTGAGATTGAGCTTGATGAAATAGTATTTGACGAAATTCTGGTCAGTGACAGAATCGATTTGTTAAAAAAATTATTCATTGATAATGAAGTACTGGTGTTCGAAGACGTCTTGAGTTCAAAAGCAAGTATTGGAGAGGTAGTTGCCACTTTTCTTGCAATATTGGAAATGACAAAGATTGGTGCTATCAAAATTATTCAGAGTAGAATATTCGGGGATATAAGAATAATGCGGAATTATACTGTAGAAAATACATCATAGAAAATTATGAAGTCAAAAATATCTGAAAATAATGAAAATACAGAAATCGTTGAACCAGATTCTTACGATTTTGATGAAGGTTCAATTGATAATGAAATATCTCTGAAGGGGTTATTTGAGGCAATACTTTATCTTAATAAAGAGCCAATATCAATTTCATTTTTTGTTAAAAAATTTTCAATTGATCGCACTAATGCTAAGATAATAATGGATTCACTTGTTGATGAATATGAGGAGCGAAATGGTGGAATTAAAATTGTTGAAATTGCCAATGGATATCAATTTGTAACTAATCCCGAATTTTCAGACCTTCTCAGGCAGGCAATGGGATTGAAGAAAGTGGAAACTCTTTCAAAGGGATTACTTGAGACCCTTTCCATCGTTGCCTATAAGCAGCCTATAGTTATTGCTGAGATTGATGAACTCAGGGGTGTCTCTTCGAGAATGATGGTGGCTAACCTTATGAAAAGGAACCTTATTAAACCGGTCGGCCGTAAAAGTGTTCCCGGAAGGCCGCTTCTATATGGCACAAGTGATGAGTTTTTGAGGTTTTTTGGTTTAAACAGGCTATCTGATCTTCCAAAGCTATCTGAGATTAAAGAATTTTCAATTGATAGTTTAGAATAATGCAAATCCTCCGAGAAATATTAAGGTTACTTCTTACTAATTATAATCCTGTAAATAAATAAAATTTAAAAAAAGTGGTTAAATAAATTATGAAAAAGAAGATTATAATTGCCATTGATGGTCCCGCCGGCTCAGGTAAAAGCAGTGTTGCTAAAGAGGTAGCAGTAAAATGTGCGCTGAAGTATATTGATTCAGGTGCGATTTACAGATCCATTACATGGTATGTATTGTCATTATATAAAGAAATTACTCCTGAATTGGAGTATATGGGGGACCTGGAAAATGTTAAAATTATTCAGGAATTCATGCCTGATAGTACGACCCGCACATTTTTAAATGACAGGGATATATCAGAATTGATCAGAAATGAAATTATAAATAAGAATATTGGTGTAATTTCTGACCATATTGGAACAAGAAATTATGTGAATGCATTACTGAGGAAATGGTCTGAAAATGAGTCAATAATTATGGATGGACGTGATATCGGGTCGGTAGTTTTCCCTGATGCCGATTTAAAGATTTTTTTGGATGCATCTGTAGAAGTAAGATCTGCAAGGAGAACAAAAGAATATGGAGAAATGGGAAAAAAAGTTGACGAAAATGGGATCAAAAAACAGATTATCCAACGTGACAAGCAGGACAGATCAAGATCTTACGGTACCCTGGTGCAGACTGATGACGCTGAATATATTGACACTTCAAATATGACAAAAGATGAAGTAATTGGTAAAATTGAAAGCTTGGTTAATGAGTTATTGATATAAAGCTCTTAATACTTAGACAACAGGATGGGAGATATGGACTCTGTAATTGAAGAACATAACGAATCAATTGATATGGAACATATTGCAGAATCAGTTTTGGATAGTATTCAGCCGGGGATGATAATCCATGGTGAAATAGTAACTATTGATGAAGAGTATGCCTATGTAAATGTTGGAACCAAGTCTGATGGCAGAATATCATTGGGTGAATTCAAAGAAAAACCTGAAGTTGGCAAGGAGATTGATGTAATGCTTCAGGATAAAAGGCTGGTCGATGGAGTATACCAGTTTTCAAAAGTCGCGGCTGATATTGAAAGGAATTGGAAGGAATTTATATCCTGGTACAATGAGGGAAATGATGTAATAACAGGAACAATAAAAAATGCAGTGAGCAAAGGCAAACTGATAAACTGTAAAGATATAATTGCCTTTCTTCCATTTTCTCTTGCGGCAGATATGAAAGGTGAATCAACTTCTGAACAAAAATATGAATTAAAAATTAAAAGCATCGATGAAAAGAAACGGTCTGTGATTTTATCCAGAAAAGATTTTCTCGATGAGGATTATAAAATCAGGTGGGAGAAGTTTGCCGAAAAATATAATGTTGGAGACCGCCTGGATGGTGAAGTAATTAAATTTGTAGAGTTCGGTGCCTTTGTCCACATTGGAGGGGTTGATGCCCTGCTTCATAGAAATGATATTTCCTGGAGGAATGTCTTTAAACAGCGTAAAATTCTTAAACTGGGGCAAGTGAGAGAATTTATTATATTGAATATAAATAATGACAGTAGAAAGGTATCCATCGGGTTAAAGCAGCTAACTGATGATCCCTGGTTGAAGATCAATGAAAAATTCAATGAGGATGATGAGGTTCCGGGTAAGGTTGTTACAATTACAAACATGGGCGCATTTATTGAGATCGATGATGACATTGAGGGTTTTGTAAATAATACAGATCTTTCATGGACAAGAAATAATGTGAGCGCACGTGATTTGCTGACAAAAGGGCAGGAGTCAAAATTCAGGATATTGGAAATAAATAAGGAAGAAAGAAGGCTGCTCCTTGGCCTAAAGCAGACCATGGGAAACCCCTGGGAAACTATTGATGAGAGATTTCCCGTTGGCACAATACTGAAAAAGAAAATTGATAAAATTGTAAAGTTCGGTATGTTTGTGGAAATTGAAGAGAATATTGATGGATTAATTCATATATCTGATATCAGCTGGGAAGAAAATATTAAGAACCTCTCTTCAAGTTATAATGAAGGTGATGAAGTAGAATTTAAGATCCTTGAAATAAAAAAAGATGAAAAAAAAATAGCCTGTGGTATAAAGCAGCTGACAAAATCTCCATGGGAACATATCAGCGAAAAATATAAGCCCCGAACTACAGTGAAGGGGGCCATATCCGGTATAACTCAATTCGGTGTATTTGTTAAACTTGAAGAGAATGTGGAAGGTTTGGTTCATATTTCTGAAATTTCAAAGGATCGCATTGAAAACCTGGATGACCACTTTAAGGTGGGTGATAAAGTTAATGCGGTAGTTCTGTTTGTTGATATTAGCAAGAAGAGATTGGCTTTAAGCATTAAACATTATGATATGGTTTCTGAAAAGGAAGAATTGAAGAGAATACTGAATGAAACAAGCCCTAATAAAGTGACTCTTGGAGACATGATAAATTTAAAATTAGATAATTAAAAGTGAATTAGATGGAAAGAATTAAAGTACGTAAAAGAAAAAGAGATATTGAGATAGAAAGAAACATAATTGAAAGATTCTTAATGAATCTTAAGGGGTATGTTAAAAATAATAGGCAGAGGGTCATTTATTTTTTTGTTGGATTTTTATTTTTATGCATTCTTTCCATTGTTCTCTTGATTTATATTGATACATCTTCTCAGGAGGCTCATGTTAAGTTTGAAATTATTTTAGATAATTATAGAAGGAACATAAATGATAAGAAGGTCGTTAAGAAAACCATTGATGACCTCGTCAAACTGCGGAAATCAACATATTTTGGATTTGCCCGAAGGATGTCAGATTATGTCATTGGGAATATATATTTTTCCAATAAAAACTACAAAAAAGCCGAGATGTACCTTATAAAATATGCAGATTCAAATTCGCAGTCAGTTTTTACCGGAATGGCACTGCAAAAGGCTGCCATATCAGCCGAGGAAAGGAATGAGCTTGATGTTTCATTGGAAATTTATAAGAGGTTACTAAAAGACTATTCAAATAGTATTATTGCGGACCAGATTTATTATAATATGAGCAGGTTATATCTTAAAAAGAAGGATTTTGTTTCTTCAAAGCGTTATTTGGATACTCTTATTAGTTCATATCCTCAATCAAATCTGGCGAAGAGTGCAAAAACAAAATTGATGTTAATGGGAATTAATAAAAAATAAAACCTTGACATATTGGGGTTTGTTTTTTTTAGGTTATCTTTACACATATAAATTTCATATTGTTTTTTAATGTGTTAATAAAGGCAGTAACTGCCGATTTTTTAGTTTAATTCATGGAGTATTATTGTGGCTGTACCAAAGAGAAGGAAATCAAAATCAAAATCAAGAATGAGAAGATCTCACCATGCTCTTGGAGTTCCAAATGTAAGGCCCTGTCCAAAATGCGGCTCTTATTCATTGCCCCATAGGGTTTGTCCTGAGTGCGGCTATTACAAGGGTGAACTGGTTGTTGAAAAAAAGGTGAAGATTAAAGAATAGTTATTATTTATACAAATTTTTATTTTATTTGTTATCTTTGATTTTAATAAAAGGGGTACCTGAATGGGCACCCCTTTTTTATTTAAGGAGATCCTTAAAAAATATACCCTGTCAATGAGTAAATATTATGTCTTGACAATTTTTTTTTTATTAATAAGGTTGATTCAATGGTCGTTATTTTTCAGTGAACTCTCTAAGTTATTTACAGGAATTTACCTTTATTCAGGAGGAAATTAATGGCTGATGTTTTAAGTAAAATTAGGGAAATTATTGCCAGGCAACTGGACATCGATCCAAATTTGATTAAAAAAGATTCCCACATAATTGAAGATTTAGGAGCTGATTCTATTGACATTGTTGAACTTGTCATGGCCTTTGAGCTCGAATTTAACATCGAAATTTCATTTGAAGACGAGGAAAAATTAAATTTAATAAATGAAATTGAAGATTATATAAAATTAAAGAAAATGAGAGAAATGCAGATTTGAAAAGTACAAACAAACAAAATAAAAAAAGCAGAAGCAGGCAGCTCAACAAGTTGCAGAGCACTATGAAGGTTAAGTTTAAAAATAAAAATCTTTTAAACAGAGCGCTAACCCATAGATCATATGCAAATGAAACTGAACTTCAAGTTAAAGATAATGAAAGGCTGGAGTATTTAGGTGATTCCGTTCTGGGATTAGTAATAAATGAATACTTGTTTAAGCACTATGAGCAATACCCCGAGGGGAATCTTTCAAAGATAAAATCGGTTGTGGTTTCCGAGGATACCCTTTATAAGGTAGCGGCGGGTTTAAAGTTGGGAAGTTTCCTGTTGCTTGGTAAAGGCGAGGACCAAAGCGGTGGGCGTGAGCGGCCTTCAATATTGGCAAATACCCTTGAAGCTGTAATTGGTGCCGTGTACCTTGATCTTGGGATAAAGGAGTCCAGAAAGTTTGTATTATCAATTATGAAAAAGGATGTTGAAAGAATCGATGGCCTTTCATATTCAAGGGATCCCAAAACGGCATTGCAGGAGCAGGTACAGAAAAAATATAAAGAAAGGCCCATCTACGAGGTTATTGAAGAATGCGGTCCCGATCATAAAAAGGAATTTACTGTTAAGTTGCTTGTTAATGGTAAAGCTATTGTAACCGGGCAGGGGAGCAGTAAACGGAAAGCTGAGATGGATGCTGCGCAAAGTGCCCTGGAAAAATTTGAAAATGGGGAACTGGATATTTAATGGAAACCACCGGCATTGTCAGGGTCAGAGTGGCGGGCATTCTAATTAATGATGACAAGCTCTTATTGATATCACATAAAAAAGACGGTGATGTTTACTGGCTCCTCCCCGGCGGCGGTGTGAATTTTGGAGAATCACTTGAAGAGGGTTTAAAGCGTGAATTCCTGGAAGAATTAAATATCCATGTTCAAGTACATGATGTTGCATTAATAAATGATTCAATTGCCCCTTCCGGTGAAAGGCACATAATTAATATATGTTTTAATTGTTCTTATACCGGTGGAGAGTATACCGTTGGAAATGAGGAGAGACTTCAAAAGTATGATTTTTTTAGCAGGGATGACCTGGAATCGATAAAGGTTTACCCCCCCGTAAACAGTCATCTGGTTAAAGCAATGGATAATGAGAATGAAAATAAATATATTGGAAAAATATGGCTCGATAAATGAATAAAATAAAAGTTAAAATAAAAAATATAAGTTATAATATCTTTATCGGCAAGGAGATATTTCAGTCACTCAGGGAAAAGTTAAATGGGCATTCTTATGACAGGGTGGCAGTTGTTGTAAGCTCCAGGGTATATGAACTTCACCGCAAGTATATTGATGAATCCATCGGCGGTTTAGATTATGGTTTATATGTCATGGAAGATTCCGAGGAGAACAAGAACTATAGCTTTGCCGAGCAGTTTTTTGAGCAGTTTCTTAAAAATGGATTAACCAGGAAATCTGCCGTGATTGCCATTGGAGGAGGTGTCGTTGGAGATTTTGCCGGGTATTTGGCTGCAATATATATGAGGGGAATTCCTGTAATCCATGTGCCCACAACCCTTCTGGCAATGGTGGATTCAAGTATTGGCGGAAAGGTTGCAGTTAATTGTTCAGTAGGTAAGAACATACTGGGGGCTTTTCATCAGCCAGGGATGGTTATAAGCGATATTACTTTCCTTGAGACATTGCCACATAAAGAATTTAAAAACGGTATGTCTGAGATTTTGAAACATGGCCTGCTGGGAGAAAAGAAAACTCTTGGTATTCTTGAGGACAACGATAACTATGAATCCATTAAACAAAATAAGATTCTTTTAGAGCTTATTTATCAATCTGCATTGTTCAAGTCAACTGTTGTAGAGAAGGATGAGAAAGAAAAGGGGCTTCGGGCAATTCTTAATTTGGGACATACTATCGGTCATGCAATAGAGTCTTTTCAAAAATTTAAAAATATTTCTCACGGTGAAGCAGTTTCTATGGGAATAATCGCAGAAATGGATATTTCCAGAAAGCTTGGCTGGATATCATCTGAAGAATATGAGCGGGTAGGCGGGATTATTAAAAAGCTCGATCTCATCGATAGTGAAATTGATGCTTCTCCAACTGAAATAATTGACCATATGAAATATGATAAAAAGAAGTCTGACGATACAGTTAAATTTGCATTGCTTAAAAGTATTTTTAAACCTGTTTTCAACCAGGTTGTAGATGATAATATATTAGAAGAAGTTCTCTCAGGTATTTTTGGTAATAACAAATTATAATTGGCGGGTAAAATTGAAAGATTATATTAATTATTCCATAACAGAGTATGAAGGGATCAAAGTAGTAGAACTTGTTGGCAGCCTTGCTTCAAATACTATTAAACAGCTTGAGTCGCTTATACTTCCTGTTATTGAAAATGAAAGTGTCATGATAAATATGTCTAATATAAGGAGTGTAACCACCGCTGGTATAAATACTATCATGGACCTGTCTTTTGTAGCAAAAGAAAAAGGCAGAAGGATAGTTATCCTCTGGCCAAATGATGACCTCTTAAATATGACCGAAATGCTGGATGTCCATGAATTTCTCATTTATGCTGAAAGTATGGAAGAGGGGAGAACGAAAATAAAGTTTTACACTTAGAAGTCAATTTTCAGGAAACAGGTGCACCTCGGGCTTTCCGTTATAGATATTTCTTGAAATGAAAACATCTGTTGAAAAATATTTTTTGATCATTTTCGCATCCACCATATCAGGTGGTCCTTCCATTCCAATATGTCCGTCATCTAAAATAATTATCCTGTCGCACGTCTGCAGAATGAAATTAATATTATTTGAAGATATTATCACAATTTTATCTCCGTTGAATATATATCTCATTATTGCTTTCCGTAAAATTATTATAGCCTCCAGGTCGAGATTTTCAGTAGGATTATCCAGTAGTAGTACATCAGTTTCCCGGATAAATGTATGTGCCAGTATTAATTTTTGTAATTTGCAATGGCATAGGGTATTGATTTTATCGATCCTGTTTTCATCAATTTTAAAAATACCCATATACTTTTCAACCAACTGTTTATCATAATCATTAAAGGGCTTAAAGAATTTTTTAAAGGGAATTCTTGAAAGCATGAGGTAATTATAAAGGCTGTCATCGATGTTGGCGGGCAAATCATTTTGGGAATAAGATATTGTTTGGTGCAATTTTTTGCGGGAAAATGATTTGAGTGGTGTATTATTGAGATTTACTTCACCGTGAATTATTTTTGTTTTACCTGACAATATTTTAAGGAAGGCACTTTTACCCGAACCGGATTTACCTATAATACCGATGATTTCACCTGAGTTAAGGGTAAGAGAAATATCTTTAAGTATCTGTTTTTTGCCATAGGCAAACTTCAGGTTTTTAATTTCTATCATAGATGATGATCCTTTTATTATTTCTTATGTAGAATGTTGCGTATGTTAATATTACGGAGATAAAGACAACAAGTAATTTATCCATAAATACCGTAAGCGCTAATAACACCTGTGTGTACAATATAATAAGCAATGCCGATTCAAGTTTACTTGCAAAATCGTTTTTCCTGAAGAAAAAGTAGTAACCGATCCCTCCAAGAAGGCCAAGGAAAAGAATTGAAATTGACAATAGGAGGTTTTTCATAATGGATATGGCAATGCGGCTTATTTTATAATTTATTCCACTTAGCCCGTAGTAAAAAGGGCCATGTGAAAAAAGGAATAGCTCAGGTCTGAATACAAGGTAGATTACAAACAAGAATGCCGCCACCCCCGTTAGTATTGAAAGATGGGTATAATTCATTATTAAAGAATGATAGTAGCCGGAAAGGGCCTGCGTAATTAATATGGCATTGAAATTCCTGTCATTGTATAATAAATATAAAATTATTATTGTAGAAATTATATGAACGTAAAAACCAACGAGGGCAACTTCACCGGTTTTTTGTTTTATTATCATTTTAAAAAAAATATCTGCCAGTGAGAGTAAAAAAGTAACTGCAAGAAAAACGATAAATATATTACTCGTAATAAACCTTACTGTTATAATTATTGTTAATATGGCCAGAGATGCTTCCCATGTTTGAACATAATCACAATCATACATGCTGCTTAAATTAGAATAGTTGAGAAAGAGAATATATATGAGCGATCCCGTGAGGAACATCACAAGTGTCTTGAAGGGTAAATCCATGAGTAAATTTGTGGCTAAAACAATGAAGCAGAGGAACACCAGGATAACCGGATAGAATATATCATTTTTATTAAATGCATCCTGGCTCAATTTGTTACCCCGGATATTTTTGTTTTACTCGTCTTTTTTCTTTTCTTTTTCAATTTCCCTGACAATCCTTTTTAAATATCTGTTTTTGCTGGCCAGTTTTTTATATTTATCATAATAAATCAGGTTGATGAGAATTTCTTTTGCCCTGTCCTTTCTGCCGCTGCGGGAATAGGCCATGGACAGAATTAATTTATCATCATCATTGAGATATAGCTTTTCAAAAAGCTCTATTGATTTTTTTATCCTGTTAAGTTTATAGTAAATTTTTGCCTCCAGCAGTTGTACATCAGTGCCGCGGTAATTCTCGGGAAGCTGAGATATAATACTCAGTGCTTTCCTGTAGTTCCCCCTCTTGTAATGCTCATTCATAAGAATTCTAAATGCCTTTATGTATTTACCGGGGTCTTTGTTTTTTGTTATATTAAAGAGGTTATCGAAGTATCTCACAAACCTGGAGTCGTTTTTCTTATAATAAATGCTGCCTATCTGGTAAAGAACTGAAGTGTGGTTTCCCTTTATTCTGTTTGCCATTTTCAGGTGTTTCAAAGCACTTTCATATTGCTTTTGCTTTATATTGATAGCGGAAATAAGAATTAGAAGCTTAAAGGACTTACCTCTAAGTGATATGGCATCTAATATGTCCTCTTCGGCTTTGTCATAATCTCCTTCTTTATAATAGGAGGTGCCCCTTTTGACCTTAATCATGTATTCAGTCTTTCTGCTGATAAAGCCATATTCCAATGAATTTGTTAAGTATTCAATAGTATTCCGGTAATATCCTTTATTGAAATTAATTTCCCCCATGATTAAATGAACTTCGGCATAGAATGGTATTTTTGAGGCGATCTCACTTAAATATGAAGATGCCGTGTCAATTTCATTATTTCTATATGCATGCATGCCCAGTTCAAATTTTGGTGCAAGAAAGAAAGCATCCAGATTTGCAGCCTCTTTGAAAAGCTCCAGTGCTTTATCATACTTTTTTCTTTCCTTGAGTTTCAATCCCTGCTTATATTTTTTAATGGCGGCTTTATTTTCTGTCCAAAGAAATTTATTTATTAATGATTCAATTTTCTGTTTGGCACTGTAATCCCTTAATTTATTCCACATCTTTTTACAGGTTTTAACAACTTCATTGTAATTGCCCTTCTGATCGGCCAGTACAATGAGGTTCCAGAAAGCATTCTTCCTGTACTTTTTTGTCATATATTTTGAATCAACTGCCTTATTAAAGAACTCTTCAGCTTCTTTGAAATTACCCTGGAGCTTTTCAATTTCACCCAGGAAATAATATGAATCGCCGTGCTCACTTTTTTCCACAGCCCTGAGAAACATCTCCTTGGCTTTGTCGTATTTTTTAAATGTAAAGTAGGTTCGCCCCCTGTTGTAATAACCGGCCATAAGGCCTGAATTAAGGGTAAAGAGAAAAAGAATTGATATTACAATTATCAGGACTTTTTTGGTTTTTACAAGTTTCATAATAAAATTTATACCTCGCTAATATGTTGATTAAACATCAATAATGTTGTCAAGTTATTTTGAATAATTGTTTTATCCGGTGGAGGTGCCGGGATGGAGAGCGCAAAACATAAGGGTATAAATGTTAAAAACAAGAATTTATAGAAAATAATAGATACAACCAGTCTAATTTTAATTATTATCTGGTACTTCCCTGTTATTCTTGCATTGTGGTAAATCAAGATTACATTCATTAAACAGAAAACATGTTCGTTTGCAGATATATACCAGCATGAGCATTAAAGGAACCTCTATTAGCACACCTACAACAGTGGCAAGTGATGCCCCGGACGATAATCCAAATAACATTGCAGCTGTTGCAATTGCTACCTCAAAATGATTTGAAGCTCCAATCATTGAAGCCGGAGCAGCATCGTGATATGAAAGTTTTAATATCCTTGAAAAAATAAAATACCCAACTGCAAAAATAAAAATTGTTTGTATAAAAAGTGGAATTGCAATCCATAAAATTGTTAATGGATTTTTCAGTATTATTTCGCCTTTGAATGAAAATAATAATACAAGGGTAGTCAGTAAAGCGATTATACTTACAGGTGTTAAAACATGAAGGAATTTATTATTAAACCAGGATAATCCTTTTTTGGCAATTATGATTTTCCTTGAAAAAAAGCCGGCTATTAAAGGCAGTGCAACATATATTGCCACTGAGAGTAAAATGGTTTGCCATGGAATGGGCATTGCATTGATACCCAGGAGAAAACCTCCCAATGGAGCATATAAAAATAACATTGCAAGAGAATTAATTGCTACCATTACCAAAGTGAGTGCGTCATTTCCTTTGGCTAGATAACCCCACATTAAAACCATTGCAGTGCAGGGTGCAATTCCAAGTAAAATGGCTCCAGAAACATAACTTCTCCATAGCTCAACTTCCTGACCGCCTTTAATGATTTCCGTTCCTGGTAAATAACTTTTAAATATATATCCCAGGAATAGTGTGGCAATTAAATACATTGTAAACGGTTTAATTGCCCAATTGATAACCAGTGTCATTAGAACAGGTTTTGGTGTTTTTGCAGCTTTAAGTACATTGGCGAAATCAATTTTTACCATTATGGGATACATCATGAAAAAGAGGCAAATTGCAATGGGAATTGATACCTGGTAAATTGACATGGCATCGAGTTTTACAGCTATACCGGGTGCTGCCTTCCCAAGTATAATGCCGAATACAATACAAAGGATAACCCACAGAGTGAGATACTTTTCAAAAATATTTAGTTTTTTTTCATTTGAATTATTATCCATTTTTAGTCTCCTTTCCAAATAATATACTATATATTGATTTTTAATAATAAATATCTATTAAAAAATTTGAATTTTAAAAATAAATATCAAGGTAAAATAGATTCCAATTAGAATAAAGATAGCCCCTGTTATACGCCTTACCCATATTTCTATACTTGTAAGTTTTTTGAATACTGTTCCAATGTATTGTGTTCCTGTTGAAAGGAGAATGGCAAAGCCAATAACAGGAAGCGCTGTTCCCAGGCCGTATATTGCCGGTATGGTAAGAAAGGATTGATGTTTTAACGAAATTGGAAGCATGCTGCCAAAAAAAAGAGCTGCAGAAACAGGGCAGAAGGCAAGGGCAAAAAGAAAACCAATGAGTACTGAACCAATATATGGCCCTTTTCGGGTAAGTTTTTCAGCACGTTCCGAATGTCTGTTTCCCCCAATGCTCAGCTTAATTAAACCCGTCAGGATAAGACCTGTGACTATAAGGATTGGGCCCAGGAACATATTGATCTTTGTTTGTAAAAACATGGAAAGTGCAGGTACTGAGATTACGCTTGCCACGATAATGGCTGATATTCCCGTGTATGCTATGGCTCTTCCTATTGAATAAAAAATACCCGATAGCAATGTGCGAAAAGTGGAATCGATGTTTTTCCCAATATACGATATTGCGGCAATGTTTGTGGCAAGGGGGCACGGGCTAACAGATGTTAAGATGCCAAACCACAGTGATGAAGCGGCAGCTATTAGAAATCCATTCTCCATTACTATGGCCCCTTAATAAAAGTGTTAACTTCATCTTTTATATAGCGGTGGAATGCGTCTTTATCCCTCAAGTAATCCCACGTTTTATCGAGTCTTTTCCAATTAACCTGCTTTCCCTTGACTATGTCAACAAGTACTACCGTTTTTGTAAAAAGCTCATAGTCCTTAGCGTAGTGTTTATTTTTTGGTACCTCAATATTAACTGTTTTAAATATAATCTTACTTGAATTGATTTGCTTTTTGAATTGGCTATTTAGTGTTTCTTTTGTTAACTTTTCAATTAATGTGCAGGAATAGCAACGGTATGTTGTATGAAAATAGTAAACAATTATAGTACGGCCTGTATTGTTAAAGATTTTCTTTGATGCTGGTGGTTTGATATTGTCCTGAGCATGTATAGTGCCGGTTTTTTCCTGTTTGCATGAAACAAAGAAAATAATTATCATCATAAAGCTGATAATAGTTAAACTTAGCAATTTTATTTTATTAACATATTTATACATTTTTCCCTCACATAACCTATTTAATTAGATTTTTTATTTCTTCAAGAGATGGTACTTTTCCTGCTACCTTAACCTTACCATCAACAACCAGGGCTGGAGTTGTCATAACTCCATAATCCATTATCTTATTGATATCCTTGACCTTTTCCACTGAATGTTCTATGCCCAGTTCTTCTGCTGCCTTTTTTGAAAGCTCTTCAAGTTTTGCGCATTTTGGGCACCCGGTCCCCAAAACTTTAATATCTTTCATTTGTGTTCCTCCCTTTTATCATATATATAATGCTGTATAGATTGTTTTATGCTTTTAATACCTCTTCTGTCACTATGACACCTGCATGGATTTTGCCTCCTAAGTTCATTGGCAATAATAACGATTGCAATGGATAAGAGAATTAACAGTATGTGTTTGAATTTCTTCATATCAATATTAAAACAAAGCTCCATATATTAAACCGCTAATGGTTGACATTATAACGACCAGTGTCACATACACTGCTGTCTTTTGTGTACCAATAACGCTTCTTATTACCAGCATGTTAGGTAATGAGAGTGCAGGCCCTGCAAGGAGCAGTGCCAGAGCCGGGCCTTTGCCCATACCGGCACCCAAGAGGCCCTGTAAAATTGGTATTTCGGTTAATGTTGCAAAATACATGAAAGCTCCGGCAATTGATGCAAAAAGGTTGGATGCAAAACTGTTCCCTCCAACAGCACTTTCAACCCAACGTGAAGGGATAAGGCCTTCATGGCCGGGCCTGCCAAGGAGCAGTCCTGCAACAAGCACACCAAAAAGCAGCAGTGGAAGTATCTGTTTGGCAAATCCCCAGGATTGGCTGAACCATTCCTTTGACTCACCGTCTCCGGTACTGGTAATAATTGAAAGTCCCATAACGGCAGCGGAGAAGGGTATTATAGGTTCATGGCTGAAAAAGAATCCCAGAATTCCGGGTGGAATTGATGCAAGCAGTACCTTCCACCATGTTATTTTAAACCATAAAACAAGAACGGCTCCTAACAGGACAGAGAAAATAATTGTTATAATCCATTTATTACTGTATATAAAAAACCAGAGCCCTGAGGTGGAATCCGTTTTTCCCCAGTTTGCAAAGACAAGTATAGCTACCATAAAGAAGAAATAGACAGCATTTTGCCATAATGGTCGAATGATTTCAGGTTCAGGTAAATGCATCATGTTTTTAGCTTTTTCAACTTCTTCTTTTCTGTATATAAAATGCATCATAAGACCTATGACAATACTGAAGAGAATTGCGCCAACGGCACGTGCAACTCCCAGCTCAAATCCAAGAACATTGGCAGTAAGAATTATGGCAAGTACATTGATGGCCGGACCAGAATATAGAAAAGCAGATGCAGGCCCAAGGCCTGCGCCCATACGGTAAATACCGGCAAAAAGGGGCAGGACGGTGCAGGAACAAACAGCTAATATTGAACCTGAAACCGATGAAACGCTATAGGCAATGACCTTTTTTGCAGCAGGTCCCAGGTACTTCATAACAGATGCTTCACTAATAAAAACAGCTATAGCTCCGGCAATAAAAAAAGCAGGTACCAGGCAAAGCAATACATGTTCCCGGGCATACCATTTTGCCAGATGAAACGCTTCCATTATTGAGTTATCAAAACGCTGCCATCCCATTGGCAAAAAGAACAACAACAAAAAAATACCGATAATATATATAAGGGGTTTCCATTCGTCTTTCCAGAACATTATTTTCTCCTGGTAATTGTGAATGTTTGGTAAAATAATTAAATAATGACAAAAAAATTATTTAGTTTTACAGCTTGCTAAAACATTAAGCTGATCCTGAGATTTTGTCTCAATGACATCCTCTATACAGCTGATAAAATCCAGGATACATGGACATTTCAGGTGATAGTAAATGGTTGTACCATGTCTTTCATCAAAGACAAGGCCTTCATTTTTTAAGATACTCAGGTGTTTTGAAACTGTTGAAGTGTCAGAACCGATCATCTTGGTTAGTTCGCCTACGCTGCGCTCCTTCTTTTTAAGTTCTTCAACAATAAATAACCTGCTATGGTGCCCCAGTGCCTTGATAATTCTAGCCCTTGCCTTGTATTGTGCTTCTTCATCCGGTTTCATTTTTTATTCCTTTGTATTTGGCAAAATAGCCAAATAGTAAATAATTATCAACTTATTTTTTAAATTTAATTGGGTTAAGAAGTTTTTTGTAATAAATATTTATAATATTACTAATATTAGTTAATTAATACTCTACAATATACTATTTGACGAATATTAAGATAATGTCATTCATAGTTTTCAGGGGAAGAATATAAATGGGCTCTCTTTTAAAATCTACAGGTATAGTTGCAGCTTCTACTTTAACCAGCAGGATAATGGGTTTTCTCAGGGATATGCTCTTTGCAAAATATTTTGGAGCAACAGGGGCAACAGATGCCTTCTGGATTGCCTTTAGAATACCCAACATGATGAGGCGTTTCGTAGCTGAAGGTACTTTAACAATTTCATTTATCCCCGTATATTCTGATATTTTAATCAATGAAGGAGAAAAAGAAGCCCTCGCTTTAGCACAAAAGACTTTAAGCATATTGTTTGTTGCATTAATTGGAATAATTTCTATTGGGATGATCTTTTCTCCCGAGCTTGCGGGTCTTCTTGCCTGGGGTATTGATGACCCCGGTATACTTAGTCTGGCAGGGAAACTTACGCGGTACATGTTTCCCTATCTTTTCTTCGTGAGTTTTGTTGCTTTTTCAATGGGTGTTCTTAATACCCACGGGTATTTTTTTGCGCCGGCATTTTCCCCTGTCCTGTTAAATATAAATATTATAGTGGGGATAGTCCTTTTGGGCAGGTTTTTCCAGGAGCCGCTCTACGGGGTAGCTGTGGGCGTTATTGCCGGGGGGCTTTTCCAGCTCATTTTACAAATACCATACCTAATTAAATCCGGTTTTAAACTCAGGATTTCCCTCGACCTGAAACACCCCGGCATTCGAAGGATTGGCAGGTTGATTGCGCCAACCCTTTTTGGTGCGGGCATTTATGAAATAAATATTATTATAATTACCATTCTCTCCTCAATGCTTCCCAGCGGTAATATCACTTACCTCTATTACTGTAACAGGCTAACGGAACTTGTCATTGGCATATTCATCGTTTCAATCGGCAGTGTTGTTTTGCCCGAGATGTCCAAGTTGAAATCGATTGATGATATGGAACAGTTTAAGAAAGTATTCAGGGGTTCCATGAACGCATCAATGTTTCTGGCTATTCCGGCAAGTACTGCCCTTGTAATAATTGGATTTCCCATATTGTCGGTTCTTTTTATGAGGGGTAAGTTTACTCCTGCAGATGCAGAAGTTACTTACAGGGCGCTCGTCTATGCAAGCATAGGTATATCTTCAGTTTCCATATTGAGAATTGTAACACCTGCTTTTTATTCACTGAAGGACGCTAAAACGCCTGTTATTGCAGCATTTATAAATTTTATTTTAAATTTTTTCCTGGGATATTTTTTAATGGGCACTTCGTTGAAACTTGCAGGCTTAACCCTTGGACTATCAATTTCCGTTACTGTGCAGATAATAATCCTTCTGGTAATACTTCAAAGAAAAATTGGGCATATACAATTTGGTCAAATTTTTATATCTATGTTAAAATATATTGCAGCCAGTATTGTCATGGGTATAGTTATTATGCAGTTATCAGGTCTTGCTGACTGGGTTAAAGGTTCAATTTTAGAAAGAATTTTAATCCTGCTATTGACTATTTTTTCAGGGGGGATGACTTATTTTGCAGTTTGTTATTTACTGAAAGTTGATGAGATTAAATATCTCCTTGGTAAAGTAAAGGGGAAACTGAAATTATCTTCGTGAAAAAATAATGTTTTCAGCATTTGATGATTGTATCAATAACTAATTCAATATCAGAGAAGTCATCAAAATAGTAATGGGGATTATGTGACAGAAGGATGCTTTTTTCAGTCCACCCCGTACCTACAGAGATAGAAATCGCCCCTGATTTTTTTGCACATTCAATATCATGAACTGTATCCCCGATAATTACCATGTTGCTAAAATCAATATCAATTGAGAAGTTAGCACATATTTTTTTTTGCGCAATGAACGGCATTTCATTTCTTTCAGCTGTATCATCCCCAAAAATACCCACCTTAAAATATTTATTTAAATTATGGCTGCTAAGCTTTATTTTAGCACTTTCACTGAAATTACCCGTAAGCAGGCCCAGCATTATGTTTTTATCTGTTGACAGGGTTGGAAGAATATTTTTAATTCCGGGCATTAGGGTTACTCCGGATTTTTTTATCTCACTGCGCAGATATTTGAAATAGTTTTTCTTTAATTTGTTAATATTCAGATCGATGATTTCCCTGGTGATACCATTGCCGGTTAAAGATTCATAAAGTATTTTTGGGTCTGTTTTTCCCTGGAAATTTACTTTTTCCATTATCCCCACGGTACCAAAGGTGTCAATGGTAGCCTTAATTATTGAAGCCTTTCCTGCTCCATGCGCTCTAATTATTGTTCCATCTATGTCAAAAAGTACTGCTTTAATAACTGTTTCTCCCTCTGAAAAAAAGTGTTGAAATTAAATGGTTAATGACCCTTTTTTGTAAATTATCACGGGTAAATGATTTACAGCAAGTTCATAAAATTTATTATTTACTGCATTAAGATATTATATATCTTGTAATATAGTTATATAAGCCTCAATAATATTTTTCGGAGTATTTATGTCAAATATATCTACCAGGTTCTGGGATTTTATTTTTAATGGTAAAAAACTCAAAGTGTTTATATTTGTTTTTTCAGGGGCATTTATATTAAGGCTGCCCACTGTATTCATCGATTTTGTTCACATTGATGTTATAACAACATATCTACTGGTTAAGAAGGACCTGGCGGGGTTGTTTTTTAAACCCAACAAAGGTATTCTCTATCATGAGATATATAAGTTTTGTGTTGAGTATTTAGCTGATACTCCTAAATCATTTCACTTTGCCGGCATTGTCATTATACTTCTCACAATGTTATTTATATATCTCCTTTCTAAGAAGATATTCAATGACAGGATTGGCATTGTATCTGCAATGTTGTATGGGTTTATAATATCATCATATAATACTGAGTTTTTAGCTACAAACGGTGAAGCAGTTTATAATCTCTTTTTTATTGCTTCGTTTTATTTTTTCTACCTTGTGTACTTTGATAAAAGGTATGTATTTATAATCCCTTTATTTCTTTCCATAACACTTGGCACTTTTATAAAGTTTCAGGCTAATTATATCATCTTTTTCTTTATATTCTATATGTTATACATTAAGCCTTGTTATTCAATTAAGAGCAGACCAGTTTTAATAAAATACTTAGCTTCTGTAACTGCTTTTTTTACAGTGGTATTAATATTATTAATTATTGATTGGAACTACGGCAGGATGTTTTTTCCGGGATCCATTGAAAAAACAGTTGAACATATTGTGAGTTATGTTGTTGCAAAGGGCTTTAGTCCTGTTAAAATTGCTGGGAAACTACTGTGGCGGTCTATTCAATTTATCCTGTATCACAGTCTCCTGTGGATACCCGGCATTATTGCAATTATCGGTTATTTTAAAACCAAAGAAAAAAAGGAGGTCCATACCTATCTGGTTGCCATTACCTTATTTCTTTTCCTTACCATATTTCTCAGCGGTTCAAGGCTTTATATACATTACTTCATAACTGTCATGCCCACCCTTGCAATCTTAGCTTCCAGTGAAATATATAAAAGGGCTGGTTCGGAAAAATTCAAGAAAATTGCCTTCAGGGTTTTTCTTATTCCCGTTATTTTCTTTATGGTATGGAATTTCAGAGATGCCTATATTGCAAACTTTGCTCCACAAATGAGGCATAATGAAAGTAAAGCTGTATATTTTAGCAGGTTAATATTAATGGGGCAATACGGAGAGCATATTGTACCGCACGGCAGTATCCTGGAAGTAGTGAAATTCCTGAAAGAGAAAACAGATGTAAATGAAAAAATATTTACATGGCCCATTGGGAACGAGGTTTCCTTTTTCTCAAAGAGGATGTCTGCAACGCCAAATTACTGGTATAATGAAAAATCTCTTTATGGCATTGTGAGTAAAGAGAAAGGGGACATGAAAACATTTAATGAAATCCAGACATATCTAATCGATCAGTTGAGGAAAAGTAAAACTGATTATTTTGTTGATGTGAGCCTTACATCTATGTTCAGGAAAACACTGATTTATAAAAAGAAGGATGATCCCCTGTTTTATTTCGATTTAAACACCATGCCCATCATCAGGTTTGGAAGCTTTGGAGGGCTTCATAATTATCCCCGCCTGATGAAACATATTGACAGGAATTATATTTTTCTCGGTTTTTTTGGCAAGGCCCGTGTATGGAAAAGAGTTGAAAGGAAGAAAAGGAAGATTGGAAAAAATAAATAAATATATTTTTTTTGTTATCATTGTCCTGGTCTTCATTTTAAGGATTTCCGGCCTATACCAGCCCATACTTGATATTGACGAATCAGTTTTTAGCGAATTTGCAAATATTATTCTTGATGGCGGCCTTCCGTATATTGATGCCATTGACAATAAACCCCCCCTTAACTATTATTTTTTTGCGCTTGTTTTTAAAGTTTTCGGGAAAAACAACTTACCTTCTGTTCACCTTGTTACTATATTTATTGTTATTGCCACCTCTATTTTTGTATATCTGCTGACAAAAGAAATATTTAATAAAAGGGCAGGCGTTATTTCGGCACTGCTATTTGTTTTCCTTGCCCATACATATGAGCCAAAATATATTTCAACATCCGGAGAGACCTTAATTAACCTACCAGTAATTATATCAATATTTATTTATATGAAGTTCAGGGCCCTTAACCTGAAGCATCTGTTTCTGTTTGTTTTTTCAGGTATGCTCCTGGGCATTTCCATACTGTTAAACTACAAGGCCGGAATTTATCCCATCCTCATAATTATACATGGCATTCTTGTTTTGATAATCTTTCGGGGCAGTGATAATTTTTTTGAATCACTTAAACAGGAATTTATAAAATTACTGGTAACAGGAATTTCGGCAATGGTCCCGGTTTTTCTTGTGATGCTGTACTTTTATAATATAGGGAATATTGAGGAATTTTTATACTGGGGATTTAATTATAATTTTGGTTATATAAGTTCAGGCGTAAGCAGTCAGCCCTTTCTTAAATCCCTGGCAAGGACATCATATTTTATTTTCTGTTCCCTTCCGGCATGGATTATCGTACTGGTTTTTGTAAAGAGAGACTTCATTATAAATATAAAGGAAATTATAAAGGGAAAAGCAGGTTACGGTAACCTGAATTTTATATTTTTGATATTATGGCTTGTCTTTTCCTTTTACTCTGCGCTTATAGGCGGGAGGACATATGGCCATTATTTCATTCAGATAATTATACCCCTTTCCATTTTGACCTCTGCCGCATATGATAAGCTGTTTGTAGAAAACAACGGGTACACAAAAGCTTTCTGGGCATTCTTTATTGTTACAGTTATGATATTTTCCCTTTCCAGGGTTAACATAGGTTATACATATAAATTGATTAACTATCCAAACCGGAAAGCATTTGAAAGCTATGAAAAGGTGG
>JBHPHB010000004.1:0-44069 GCA_042569985.1 Spirochaetota bacterium
CCATTAAGGCACCCATGCCTGTCAGATGAGGTTGATGGCCCTTCGGGAAGCTTCGCTAGAAACGCAGGCACAGCGCCCTGAGCGCAGCGAAGAAGTGCCCTTGGGGTAGATGTGCCAATATGCGTTTGCCCCGGAGGGGGGCTGATATAGGTTGGATAAAAATAATTATAAATATCAGGAGAATTTTTTAATGGATTTGATTAACAGAACAATTGAAGGTATCGGAAAACTCAATGAAGAGGTTATGGAAAAGGCACAGGAACGGTTGAATTACCTCCTTAAACCGCCGGGAAGCCTGGGAAGGTTGGAAGATATTGCCAGGCAGCTAGCGGGTATTACCGGTGAGATAAATAATGAAATAAGCAAGAAAACAATAATTGTCATGGGCGGTGATAATGGTATTCTCGAGGAGAATGTTAGCTCATATCCCGGCGAGGTGAGCCTTTCCGTTGCCCAGACTATGGTTAATGGAATTTCAGGTGTTGCTGTTCTTGCAAAGTATGCCGGTGCTGATCTGAAAGTGGTTGACCTGGGCCTTAATGGTGAGGTTAAGGCAGATGGCATTATAAACAGGAAAATACGAAATGGCACATCTAATTTTGCAAAGGGCCCTGCAATGACCAGGGATGAAGCAGTAAAGGCCATTGAAACAGGGATTGAAATAACCAACGATGCCATTGATGAGGGGGCCAGGCTTTTGGGCACAGGTGAAATTGGGATTGGTAATACAACAACGAGCAGCGCCATCCTCTATGCCTTTACAAAGGGCAACCTTGATGAACTGGTTGGAAGAGGTGCGGGAATTACCGATGAGGGCCTGGAGCATAAAAAGGAAGTAATTTTACGGGCAGTGGAGCTTAACAAACCAGATCCCCGGGACCCAATTGATGTTATATCAAAGGTGGGCGGCTTTGATATTGCCGGTCTTACGGGCTGTTATCTTGCTGCTGCTGCCGGGAGGGTGCCCATTGTAATTGACGGATTTATTTCCGGCGTGGCAGCCGTTTGTGCCTATAAGCTTAAAGAGGAAGCAAGGGACTTTATGCTCACTTCACATGTGAGCGTTGAACCGGGCACTGCAAAAGTATCTGAGATCCTCGGGCTTGCCCCCATGCTCGATATGAATATGCGCCTTGGCGAGGGAACGGGATGTGCCCTTGCATTTAATATAATTGAGGCAGCCACAAAGATGATGAACGAAATGGGCACATTTCGTGATATAGGGATGTAGATTATGGCAAAAGTCATCATGGTACAGGGAACTGCCTCCACCGTAGGGAAAAGCATAATCACAGCGGCACTGTGCAGGATATTCTTTCGCGACGGATACAGTGTTGCTCCCTTTAAGTCTCAGAATATGGCCCTCAATTCATTTATAACCGAAGAGGGGCATGAAATGGGAAGGGCGCAGGTTGTTCAGGCAGAGGCATGCGGGATAAAACCAAGCTCCTTGATGAATCCCATCCTCATAAAACCTACCAGTGACGCCAGAGCGCAAATAATCATAAATGGAAGGGTGTATAAAAATCTTGATGCAATGGAGTATGGCAATTACAAGACCGAAGCAAAAGCTATTGTAAAGGAAGCATTTTTAGGGCTTTCAGAGAAATTTGACATCATTGTTATAGAGGGAGCCGGAAGCCCTGCCGAAATTAACCTTAAAGAAAATGATATTGTAAATATGGGCATGGCTGAAATTGCCGATTCACCGGTCCTTCTTGTGGGTGATATAGATAAGGGCGGAGTCTTTGCCCAGCTTGCGGGCACAATGCAGCTGCTTGAGGAACATGAAAAATCCAGGGTAAAGGGAACCATAATAAATAAATTCAGGGGAGACGTTGAACTTCTGAAACCGGGCCTGTGTATGATTGAGGATATTATTAAGATCCCCGTTCTCGGTGTTATTCCCTACATGGACCTTAATATTGATGATGAGGACAGTGTTACTGACAGGTTTAAAAAAAGCAACAGCAGCGGTGAGATAAATATTGATGTAATACAACTTCCATATTTATCCAATTTTACTGACTTCAATGTTTTTGATATTTATGATGATGTAAACCTGAGGTTTGTTGCAAGGGACCACGAAATTGGTGACCCCGATATTATTATAATACCGGGGAGCAAAAACACCATTGCCGACATGGAATTTATAAGGCATGAACAATTGGACAGGAAAATTATTGACCACTATAAAAAGGGTAAACTCCTTGTGGGTATATGCGCGGGCCTTCAGATGCTGGGGAAAAGCATTGAGGACCCCTATGGTCTCGAAGGCCATGCAAATAAAATTGATGGCCTTGGAATAATTGACATTAAAACAGTCATTGAAAAGGATAAGGTTACAAAACAGGTTAAGGGTACCGTCACAGGGGAAAGCGGATTTCTCAGAGGCTTAAAAGGAAAAGTAATTGAGGGTTATGAAATCCATATGGGAAGGAGTTCCGGGAAGATAAAAGAAAATACATTTATTGATACTGAAAATGGTGAAACAGGAATTTTACATGATAATATAATGGGCACATACATCCATGGTATTTTTGATAATTCAGAATTTACAAGGGGCCTCCTGAACAACCTCAGAGAGGACAGGGGACTTCCTGTGATGAGCGGAAATATAAGTTATGGTGATTTTAAGGAGCAGGAGTATGACAGGTTGGCTCAAACTGTTAGGCAAAATCTTAATATGAAAGCTGTTTATGGTATACTTGATGGTAAGGAGGTTAAATAGCATCTTAATTACTGCAGGGTCATTGTTTGTTCGGCTGTTAGTGGTCCCAGTGATTATCCCCGCCCGGCAAGGCTTTTTGACATATTGATTTCATTTTTAAAAAAGGATTTTTTTGTTGACAACGAATATCTTTTGAATTTTACCTGAGTAAAATTATTCGATTCTATGAAATAATTTTAACAAGAAAAAATTAAGAAAAAGGAAAAATGTTATGTCACCCGATTCTCTTAATGATATGTTAAAAAAATTTGAGTTTATTGTTAATACCTCAAATGAATTTATGACTTTAATTAACCGTGATTACGAGTATGAAGCGGCAAACCTGGCCTATTGTAATGCTCATAACAGGAAGCAAAAGGATATTGTCGGTAAGACCGTAGCTGAAATCTGGGGCGATGAAAAAAGTGAGATCATTAAAGGGTATATCCAGGAATGCTTTGCCGGGAGGCAGGTGCACTACGAATCGTGGTTTGAATTTCCCGCGCTTGGTTTGAGGTGCTTCGAGGTATACTGCTACCCCTATATTGAAAAAGGTGTTACCACGAATATGGTTGTTATTTCACGTGATATAACAGCCCGCAAGAAGATGGAAGAGAGGGTGTTTGTGGACCCCTTGACGGGACTGTACAATTACCGTTACCTCATGCAGCGTATTGAAGAGGAATTCGAGCGTGCTACAAGATACAGGATAAACCTGTCAGTTCTATTTATTGATATTGATTTTTTTAAGGATGTAAATGATAAACTGGGGCATCAGATCGGGAATGATGTCCTTTCACAGATTGCAAATATTCTCTTTACGTCAACGGAGACAACAATATCCGGTTACAGAAGCTTGAGAAAGGCTGATATTGTTTCCAGGTTTGGAGGTGAAGAGTTTGTAATCCTGCTCCCGGAAACTGTAAAGGGAGATGCAACACTAATTGCCGACCGTATAAGAAGCGGTGTGGAAAAATGCGAGTTTGAACATTACAGGGACAACCCCGAAGTGAAAATTACCGTGAGCATCGGTGTATCCAACTTTCCCGATGACAGGAGCGCCAACTCTGGCGACCTGCTAAAGAAAGCCGACCTTGCAATGTATGACGCAAAAAACAAGGGCCGCAACAGGGTCAGTGTTTACGGCGGGTAGCCGGAAAAAACATATGGATTAAAACGCGTGAAGGCGGCCAAACTTTTGGACGCCTTCATTTTTATATGATGAAAATAATCCCTATGGTTTAAAGTCTTGCGCCCCCTGAAAGCTCAAGTACCTGTCCCGTAATAAACGATGCCTCGTCTGATGCAAGGAACAGCATGGAGTTGGCCACATCAATAGGCTGCCCGATTCTTCCCATGGGATAACGTGTGGAAACATCCTCTTTCAGGGCCTCCCACATTTCAGGCTCCAGTGCGTTTTTTATTACATCAACTTCAACCAGTGCCGGGGCAAGGGCGTTAACATTAACATTGTACATGCCAAGGGTAAGGGCCAGGCAGCGGGTAAAGGCATATATGCCCCCCTTTGCTGATGCGTAGGTATACTGCATTGGACTGCCGCGCCATGTGAGGGAACTCATGTTTACGATCTTGCCGTATTTTTGGTCCATCATTATTTTCGAGGCTTCACTGCAGCACATTATGCATGATTTCAGGTTAACGTCGATATTATAACTCATCCTGTCATAATCTATCTCATCTATGGCCGTCATATTGTCATAGTCACCACCAGCAATGTTGACCAATATGTCAAGGCGCTTGTATTCATCAATGGCATTTTCGAACATGGCTTTAATTTCATCCTGCTTTGTCACGTCGGTAACAATAATGCTTCCCTTGCCTTTATCATTTTTGATTTCCTTTAATACCTTTTCACAGCCTTCCTTGTTTATATCGCTTAATATTACCGTGGCCCCTTCCTGGGCAAACCGAATTGCCGTTGCCCTGCCTATATCACCGGCTGCACCTGTAATAAGGGCAATTTTATCCTTTAGTCTCATTGCGTAACCTCCTGTTTTGACCTTTTTTGTATTTTACAAAAGCTTTAGCAAGCTATCTTATTTTAATATATTCCATCTCTCCCTTTGATTCTTCATCTATTGATGAATAGAGGATATACACTCCCCTTAACTTGAAATCCTTTTTAATCATCGGGGGTATCTTTCCCGATATCAATTCCCCGTCAATATATAGGTTTGCATGTTTGCCGTCATCGCTCATGAGAAGATATTCATGCCAATCTGATGTAGCCAGGGGTATCTTTCTGCCTGTTGCTATTATTTCTTCGCTTTTTAACATAACATAGAATATTTTTCCCCCTCCCAGGGAATAAATAAATATGGTCAATCCATCGCCACTGATGTACCTGGCGCGGCTGAGTATGCTAAATGCCTTTGATGAATTATACTTGCTGAAAAGGCCCGACACCTTACCACTGGGTGAGTTCAGTTGGGCAATATTTATTTTTCCCTTTGTTAAAAACCCAATTTGCAATTTATGGGCATTTTTAATATGGTTCCAGTTTTTTGGTGTATTAGAGTCTTTCCATTCCAAAAAGAGCTCTTCAAATGTCCAGTTTCCCATGGATTTTTTTATTTTAAATTTTGTGATATCCATTGGATTTAAGAATTTACCGAAAATCCATCCCCTCAGTCCCTTAAGTGAAATAATGCGATACCAGTAATCTCTTGTTTCACCGATCTGGTATGTATCCATTGACCTCTCAAGCTGTATGAGTATCTCATCCTTTTTTATTTTACCCACAAGTTTACCTTCAAGGCCCGGTGAATTTCTCAGGTTGACATTATCTCCTTTTAGTTGAAAAATTTTATTCACTTCCGGACTGGTGGGGTATCTCTGGCCAAAGGTTATTATTATATCCCATATATATTTTTCCCTGTTTGCAAGTTTTAAGTTGCCCTTTTCGAATGTTTGAAAGAGCATTTTAACTATTTGGGAGATATAGTTTGTGTTGGGATATCTTTTGTAATAGTTAACTATCGATATTATCATTTTACCGGGATTTGTTTTTTCGGTTTTTTGGAGCTCCTCAAAGTCGAGGTCTTCAATATAACTGCTGCCCCTGTATTTTGAAATAAATTCATCGTAAAACATACCCCTGGATATAATTCCGCTTTTTTTCAGTGACGGCACCAGGATGAGGTCGCCCTTGATTTTTTCGTTAATTTCCTTTAGTTCCTCTTCAACCTTTCTTTTATATTTTACATAGGCAGGGGTGTTCTTTTTATCCAGGGAAATTTTTTTTAGTTCATCACTGAAATCTTCTTCAATCTGTTGGGCAAGCCTGTTTATTGCCCTGCACCTGTAGTAGTAAATCTTCTCACCTTTTTCATAGCCCGTAACTTTTATGAGGCGGTTTAGCATCTCAATCGATTCAATATAATCTTCATCCTCAAATTCACTAATCGCAGACTCAAAAGGGTCACTGCTGGGAATGAAATAAACCAGTAGGAATATGGCAATTGCAAGAATTAACGCTGAAATAATGATTTTTAATATTTTCACATCTCACCCTGTTTGTAGTTCAAAGTACAAAGTTCAAGGTCCAGTTGATTATTTACTTTGAACATTGAACCTTAAACTTTGAACTAACTGATGATTATATTTTATGATAATTATTTATAGTTTGCCATTGATCATAAGTTCAATTAACCGGTGCCCTTCTTTGACGAACAGGCCTGTTTTTTCTGCTTCCCTTTCGCAATAAGAAGATGCTTTCATGTCAATATAGGGGCTGTTGTCAAAGTTTTTATTTCTGTATATTGAAAAAGGAACGGGGTCCGAGGTGTGAGTGCGGATGCTTATGGGGGTAGGGTGATCCGATAAAACGATAACAGTACAGTCTTCAAAAACATCCATTCCCTTCAGGACTTGTCCCACAACTTTTTCATCAAAGTCTTCAATTGACTTTATTTTATGCTCCAGATTTCCTTCATGCCCCGATTCATCGGGTGATTCAACATGGAGAAATACAAAATTTGAATCTTTAAGTGCATCCAGCAGGGCCTTGCCTTTGCCGGTGTAGTTTGTATCAATATACCCAGTGGCACCTTCAACATGCAGGGGGATTAAGCCTATGGATTTCCCAATACCATTGATGAGGTCAACGGCAGAGATGGTGTAACCGTTCAAACCAAATCTCTTTTCCATTGAATCCATTGTGGGCTTTTTACCGCCACCCCATAACCATATTGAATTGGGCTTCCCCTTATATTTTGCACCTGCAGATTTAATCTCTTCTGATTTTGCAATTGTCTTTTTTGATTGTTCCATGAGTTTCATAAGTACGTCTGAACCTTCCCCCCTGGGAAGATAGTCATCTATGTCCTTGTCCTGTATATCATGGGGAGGGATAGTTTCAGTTATATCTTTATAAGGGTAGTTATGCCAAATCAGTATATTCCTATAAGAAACACCGGGATATAATTTAAGGTCTCTATGATTAATTTTTTCCGAAAGGCCCTTAATGACAATTTTCGAGAATTCTGAATCGATATGCCCGGCAGAAAAATCTTCCATGATATTATTGTTTAAATTTACTATATTGCATCTGAATGCAGCATCATCGGGGCCAAAGTCAATTCCCATGTTTATTGCTTCAAGGGGTGCCCTGCCGGTGTAATAAACTTCGGGATTATATCCGAATACTGACAGGTTGGCGGTGTCGCTGCCGGGTAACATGCCATGGGGAATTGTTTTAACCATACCTGTAATCCCTTTTTGAGCAATGTAATCCATATTGGGCGTTCTGGCTGCTTCCAGTGGGGTTTTCCCGCCAAGTGATTCAATAGGGTAATCTGCCATCCCGTCTCCCAGGAGAATTGCAAGTTTTCTTTTCCCTATCATGAAAATGTCAGCTCCTGTCTGAAATCCAACTGGAATTATCTGTGTAGAATTCCTTTTTCCAGATGGGCACTGTTTTTTTTATAGTATCTATGATGTACCTGGAAGCTTTGTATGCCTCTTCTCTGTGGGGCGATGAAAGTGCAATCAATATACTGGCTTCTCCAATATTTACTTTTCCGTACCTGTGAATGACAATGCAGCTGTTTAATGACCAGTTTTGATAAGCGCTGTTTATAATTTTTTCAAGCTCCTTCCCGGCCATGCTTTCGTAGATTTCGTATTCCAGGTATTTCACTTCTTTGTCTTTTGAAAGCTTTCTTGCCTGGCCGATAAAGCTTACAATTGCGCCGTCATTGTCTGTTCCAATTTGGGCCAATACTTTTTCTTGCTCAATTGGTTCTTTCTGGAAAATAAATTTTTTCATGGAAAACCCGTTAGCCGCCGCTCACCGGGGGAAAAATAGCAAGGACATCATCATCATTGAGGACTGTCTCTAAGGAGCAGTAATTTTCGTTTATTGCGTAGAGGAGAGTGTTTTTTGTATCGATAAAACATTCGTAATCTTTTGATAACTGTTCTATTATATCGTTTACTGATGAGTTATCTGAAGCAGTTATCTCTTTTTCTTCAAAGTTGCATGCTTCTTTAATTGATGCAAATGTCTTTATCCTGATTTTCATTTTTTACTCTTGCTTATGCTCCTTTTAACCATAAAGAGATAATGTTTGATATACGGCTGGAGGCTTTCATGAAACGAATAGACGTTCACATGTTTCTGGTTTTTCAAGATAGTGTCCAGACTGATTTTTGTTATGTCTTCTTCGCAGGTATCAATTACTATTTTGAAACGCCTTATGATTTCTCTGTCAACCGCGTCCAGAGATAGTTTGTTCATTTTTGAATGCAAATTCGAAAGATTTTTTTTCCTTTTAAGCTTGCTCTTTTTTGTTGTTTTGGCCGGTGCAGCTTTTGCTTTTGCCCTGGGCTTAGCTTCAGGTTTAACCTTAGCCTTTACTTTTGTCTTTGCCCTGGTTTTTACTTTTGGTTTTGTTTTAGGCTTTGCTTTTGGCTTGACGCTTGATTTCGCACTGCTTTTTTTTGCCATAAAATTATCCTTTTTGAAATATGTTCAACGATAATTTGATATCGTTTTAAAGCTGTAAACACAATTTTTAAAAAATTTATATTTTTTAAATCTCCCTTTTAAAAAATCAGATATTTCATTCACGTAATTTTAAAGAATACCGATTATAATATTGAGGAATATTTTTTCTAATTTGTTAAATATCAAGGAGTATTTGCTATGATATGTCATAAGTGCGGAAAGAAAATTAATAATCTAAACCACTTTTATGTCCCCATGAAAAATAAGAGAGAGGGTTTAAGATATTGCGTAGAATGTGCCAGGAAGGAAAATATTGTTACGCTGGTTTAATTTTTTTAATGGAAATGCAACTATTATATTTTACAGGTAATATATTGGGCAGGCATATTTTATAGCCTGCCCTCAATAATATCACTTCTACCAATCATCACTCTGTCTATCAGTATACTTATCCCTCACCATTGCAGTAATATCATCAATATAGAAATATTGCCACCTTGGATGTACCGTCTGGTTGCCGGGCCTGTATTGGATTTGCATTATCTTGATAAATCTTTTTTGGCTCAGGTATTCATCCTGTTGTTTGATATATTTAGGAAGTTTAACAATCAGTTTTCTCCAGCCAAGGAAGTCAATGGTGCCTAAAATTACCCTGTGGTTCTTTTTATTGGCATCCTGAATTAACAGGGACAATTGTCCTGAGAATCTTTTCCCGTAAACCCAGACTGCAAGGGATTTACAGTATTTGTCAATTATAAGATCGCCAGCGGGAGTAATCACAAAAAAGTCCCCCAGTTTGGCCTTTAATTTTACTCCAAGATATTTCTTTGAGTTTTTTGCAGGGGATGGATACTGGTTCCTAACTGAAAGTGCAGCCTGCTGTCCCTTGGTGTATCTGAACTTTATGTTGTCTTTGCCGTATTTAGCGGTCTCAAAATCTTCCAGGACTATTTCCTGGTAAACTTTATCATCCGTTATTTTTTTTGTTTTATCAGTGCCTTTCTTATCCTGAGTGTAGCCAGGTATTATAAGAGGCATGGCAATAAGCAATAATATAAGTATTCTTTTCATCAATCTCCTCCAGATCTTATTGTTAAGTATATTTCAAATAATTCCTTTTTCAGTTGTTATTCTAATATTATATATTTTTAATGTCAATAAATTCTTTTGCAATACGATAAAAAGTTATTAATGGGAATTCAGGAATGCAGGAATATAGCCGGAGATCACCCGCAAAGGGTGAGAGAAAGTATATCTCTTTTTTTGGATTGTCATTTGATTTGTGTTAGGTTATAATAGATGAATTATGAGTAACAGATGGATTTAAATGCAATAGCCTGTTATGGATGATTTTTTTTTCATTAGTCATGCTTAAACAGTCTTATATTGTGGCAATTTATAACTAAATGAAAAATCATTGACTAATTTATTAGTGATACTTTAAAATAAAATTGGCGTTTTATGGTGCCATTTAAATATTTTTTGCATCAAAATTAGATTTCTATTTTCAAAAAGATGACGTCATTATTGGTAGTTTTATGAAGATACCTCAAATGAAAAATAAAACAGTCTATGGAGTGGTTATATTAGCCCTTGTGTTCCTGGCATTATTGCCCGGCAAAGATTTATTCGCAGGGCAATATGCCGATTATAATTGGTTTTGGGTTTTTTATGAATATGAAAAGACTGATAGTTTTAAAAGTTTTACAGTGAGGCCGTTCTTTTTAAGAAATGAAAAGAAAGGACAAAAATTTGAGACATCCTTAATGCCAATAATTTATTGGAGATACAAATACCCAAATAGAGATGAATACAGGGGATTATTCGGCATCATGCATTCCGTTGATTATACTCATAAGACCGGTATTAAAGATTTCGATCTATTTTTATTTCCCGTATTTTTTTACGGCAGTTCACCGGACAAGAGGGATCGGTATATGATGATCTGGCCCTTCGGGGGCTCAATCCGCGGTAAGTTTGGTATCGAAAAGGTTTCGCCATATGTTTTTCCCGGTTTTCTTCTTTTTGTATTCTTTCCTCCTGCGAGTGTATTTTCATGGACAACAACCTTTTATGTGATATTATCCGTCCTTCCCGCCTACATGACCATAGAGGACAGGGGCTATAAGGCGTTCTCCATATTCTGGCCTTTAATACAAAAGGGGGAGAGCAAAAATCGTTATGACTTCAGGGTGCTGCCTTTTTTTTCATATAGCAGGAAAAAGGGATTTTATGAGAATTATTCATATCTCATGATTTTTAATTACCGGAAAATGTTCTACACCAATGACGTTCATAAAACCTTTTTAGCCCTATTCCTATACGGAAAAAAATGGAGTGATTCCGGAGTTTTAGCAGCTACAACAATTCTCTGGCCATTTTTTTCCTGGGGATATGATAAGAGAATCAAAAGTTACCAGATGAATTTACCCTGGCCCCTCATCCAGATCCAGGATTGCGATGAACCGAAGATTAAGAAAAGAATATTCTTTCCTTTTTACGGAGAATATAATTTTAGAAATATTAAAACTGTATTTGTAACGCCATTGTATTTTCATCTGAATAAAAAGGGTGAAAATTTCAACTCTGATTATTATTATACTTTTTTATTTATTGTATGGTATTTTAAACGTGAATACAAGGTATCAGATAAATACTATGGAAAGCAGTGGAGATATTTTAAAATATGGCCGCTCTTTAATGTTGAGTATAATGATGCCGGTGATTTTGCCTTCAACCTGCTTTCTGTATTTCCAATGAGGGATCGTGTTGGTTATGAAAAGCTGTATCAGCCTTTTTTCTCAATATTCGAGTATAAAAGGTTCCGCAGTGGTGAAAAGAGGCTGGGTTTTCTAATGAGATTGTATTTCCAAAGGTGGAGTAATGATTTTCTTTTTATCAAGATCCCCCTTTTGTTTTCTTATTCACAGTCAAAAGATAAAATGACTGAGCTCTCGTTTTTTATGTACATGTTTGCATATGAGCATGAAAAAAAAGGGAAGTACATTCGGCTATTCTGGATCCCCATAAGGATCGGTGATGCCGATCCGGACCTTGAATTAATCGGCAGCAATAAACCTGTGAGAAAAGAGGAGAAGAATCCGAAGTATCATCATTTAAGTGACTATTCATATTATATCTCTTATAATATGCCGTTAAAAAGTTTTAAGGTGTCGTGCAATTTCTTTTAGTGAAAATATGAATATGAATGAAAAAGATTATATACTAGCAAAAATCGGAAGGAGAGTAATTGAAGCTATAAACTTTGCCGGCTATACTATTGTGCTGCTCCTTAAGGTCATTTATTATCTTAAAGATATAATAAAAAGAAGGCATGACATAGCAAAGCAGATGTACTTTGCAGGGGTTAAAACATTTTCTGTGATTTCAGTGGTGGCACTTTTTACAGGTATGGTGGTTGCGCTTCAGACGGGGCTTGAGATGAGTGAGTTTAATATGCAGCACCGATTGGGGAATGTTGTTATCGCTACTTTGACAAGGGAGATGGGGCCATTTATGTCCGCAATTATCCTCATAGCTGCAGTTGGTTCGGCAATTGCCGCAGAAGTAGGCACAATGAAGGTGTCCGAAGAAATTGATGCCCTGGAGATGATGTCAGTAAGCCCTGTAAGTTACCTGGTAATGCCCCGTGTAATTGCCCTTTCCATAATGGCGCCAATAGCCGCTATCTATACTAATGTGCTTGGAACTATTGGCGGGGCTATTGTTGCGAATTCACATTTGAATATACCTTTCCCATCCTTTTATGAACGCGTTTTGCAGTCTCTTCATTTTAAGGCTGTTTATGTGGGGCTTTTTAAATCATTTATTTTTGGTATAATTATGTCCATTATCAGCTGTGCACACGGCTTGAAGGCTGAAAATGGTGCCCTCGGTGTGGGCAAAGCAACAAGGAATTCCGTAGTGGCATCTTTTCTCATGGTTCTTATTATCGGTTATTTTATTACTGAACTGTTTTTTAATGAGGGATTATGATAGAGCTTGTTAACATTAATAAAAGCTTTGAGGGGCGAAGGATTCTTAAAGATATTTCCATGACTATAGAGAAAGGGGAAACCTTTGTTATTATCGGGATGTCCGGCACAGGTAAGACGGTAACATTAAAACACATTTCAGGTCTTATAGAGCCCGATGGGGGTGATGTTATTATTGACGGCCTCTTGATGAATAATGCAAAGAGAGAGGTAAAAGAAAATCTGCGCAATAAAATGGGGGTTGTATTCCAGGGAGGCGCTTTAATTAACTGGTTAACGGTAGGTGAGAATGTAGCGCTTCCCCTGGTAGAGCACAGGGTATATCCTGAAAGTGAGATATGGAAAATTGTGGATGAAAAACTGCAACTTTTACAGTTGACCGATGCTAAATACAAGATGCCCGCTGAAATTAGCGGCGGTATGAGGAAAAGAGTCAGTCTTGCAAGGACGCTTGTGAGAAATCCCGATATTATTTTATACGACGAACCCACATCAGGGCTGGATCCTGTTATGTCCACTGTAATAAATAATCTCATAAGAAAAATGCAGGAAGAATTTGGTGTTACTTCAATAGTCGTTACACATGATATGGAGAGCGCATATTTCATTGCAGATAGAATAGCAATGCTCTATAACGGAGAGGTAATCCAGTGTGATGTTCCTGAGAAAATTCGAAATACAGAAAATCCTATTGTAAGGCAGTTTATTTCCGGTATGCTGGAAGGGCCAATAGTAGTAGATTAAATTATTACCTGAAGGAGGTATATGTAATGAAGAGTAATATTAAGTTTGAACTATTAGTTGGTGTTGTGTTTTTGGCGGCAATGGCAATATTAGGTTTCTATACGATTTTTATGGTTCAGAAGATTTCTGAGCCGGAGAAAGTTTATTACATAACTGTAAAATTTTTAAATGCAGAGGGCCTTGAAAAGAAAAGTGAGGTAAAAGTAAATGGAGTCCGTTCCGGTGTAGTTGAATATGTAAAGCTAAAGGAAGATCATGTTGAGGCACGCTTAAGGATGTTTACTCACTTTTCTATGTATGATAATTATAAAATCAGTATTGCCACAATATCTCTATTGGGCAGGGCGCAGGTAAGTATATTCCCCGGCAGTAAAATTGATAAAAGGGGCAGGTCTCGTCAAATTATTACCACCCGTGAAAACCTTAATGGCATTCTGGATAACCCCCTGATGAGCATTTCCGATATTATCAATGATAACAGGGAAAATGTCTATGCCACAATTAAGAATATGCGTGAGTTTACAGAAAAAATTAATAAGGGTAAGGGTACTATAGGCAGATTGGTAAATGAAAATACAATTCATGATTCAGCTAATGCCCTTGTGAAAGACCTGAGGGAATCAATTGAGGATGCCCGTGAACAGGCGCCGGTAACAAGTTTTATCCGTGCGGCGCTTACGATGTTTTAGGTTATATTTTGTTTTTTGATAAACTAAGGAGGTGCCTGATTAATCTTGGTGTTTCCATTTCAATGGGGTCAATTGTTTCAAATATACCTGCGCAGAGGAGTATGATTTGAGTTATGCGTGCCTTGAATTGATTATCACTTTCTGTTTGGCGTAAATTGTTGCCTGAGGAATCCTTGAGCCTCATAATAAATTGATTTAATTGATTCCTTGTGAACTTTCTGATGATGTGCATAATTTTTTCATCTTCAAATCCATATAGAATTAAGTTCATGAAGACCCTGATATTTCTTTTGTCATTGAGAAATCTTTCAATATTGAAAAGGGTGGATACGAAAACCTTGTCTTCATTTTCCAACCCTTCCAGTGCTCCGCTATGATCCTTTTCTATCTGGCCAAAAAAATCTTCAATCAAACCTGTGTATAACTCTTCCTTTGTAGGGAAATAGTGCCGCAGTCCTCCCTTGGACAGGTCTGCCTCTTCTGCAACATCTTCAATTGATATTTGAGAATATACATTGGTTTCGAGAAGTCTTTTCAGGGCTTCAACTATATGCTTTTTCTTTTTTAATGTTTTTTCGATATTTGCCATTTTGAAACTATTCCATTTGATTTATTAATGGACAATTTGGTTAA
Source organism: Spirochaetota bacterium (assembly GCA_042569985.1). Taxonomy (GTDB): domain Bacteria; phylum Spirochaetota; class UBA4802; order UBA4802; family UBA5550; genus JBHPHB01. Next base: position 14,743 of record JBHPHB010000004.1, read on the forward strand.
AATTTAATTCAAAGTCAAGTAATAATAAGCAGCGAGAATAACAGGATTATACCTTTTTGGTTTTCTTTTGTTTTCCCTTTGATTTTAACATATTATTCGTTTGCCTATGTGTCATATCCCGGTATTTCCTTAATGCAGGTGCTTGAATTAAGGAATCTAAGGAAATGTAATTTTAATTGACAAAACCATTAGATGAGAATTTATAGACTCATATATTTATTGAAATTCATTCACTGAAACAATTCGTGGGTGATTTATTGCAGATTCTTCAAAGGTAACCTGGAAGATATTACAGCTAATGAAAAAAAAAATAAGTTTTCAGTCTTTCTGATGAAATCTGAATCATTTCAAAACTATTTATAATATAAGCTATAATAATGCCAAAGAGAACGGATATAAAAAAAATACTTATCATTGGGTCGGGGCCAATTGTAATTGGTCAGGCCTGTGAATTTGATTATTCCGGATCCCAGGCCTGTAAATCCCTGAAGGAAGAGGGTTACGAGGTAATTCTGATTAATTCGAATCCCGCAACTATTATGACCGATCCTGAACTGGCAGACCGTACTTATATTGAACCCATTACCCCTGAAATTGTTGAGCAAATCATTATCAGGGAAAAGCCAGATGCTGTTTTACCAACTGTTGGGGGGCAGACTGCTTTAAATGTTGTAATGAGCCTGGATGAAATGGGCGTTTTTCAAAAGCACAATGTTGAATTAATCGGGGCAAATATTGAATCTATAAAAAAAGCGGAAGACAGGGACCTTTTTAAAAAGGCCATGGTAAAAATTGGCTTAAACGTACCCGATTCTGGATTGGCCTCTTCAGTAGATGAGGCCCTTGAGGTACTCAAAAGAATTGACCTTCCCATAATAATAAGGCCTGCCTTTACCCTTGGCGGCACGGGCGGAAATATTGTATATAATAAAGAGGATTTTATAGAACTTATAACGAAAGGCCTTGATGAATCACCGATTTCGCAGGTCCTCCTTGAGGAATCAGTAATCGGTTGGAAAGAGTTTGAGCTTGAAGTAATGAGGGATAATAATGATAATGTTGTTATAATTTGTTCCATTGAAAACCTTGACCCCATGGGTATACATACCGGAGATTCTATAACTGTTGCTCCACAGCAAACATTGACTGATAAAGAATATCAGGACCTCAGGGACATGTCCATAAAGATAATCCGTGAAATTGGGGTCGACACTGGTGGTTCAAATATTCAGTTTGCCGTGAATCCCGAGGACGGCAGTACTATTGTTATCGAGATGAATCCCCGAGTAAGCCGAAGTTCTGCACTTGCATCTAAGGCAACCGGTTTTCCCATTGCAAAAATTGCGGCAAAGCTTGCCATTGGATTAACACTTGATGAAATACCCAATGATATTACAAAGGAAACACCTGCTTCCTTTGAACCAACTATAGATTACGTGGTAGTTAAGGTCCCCAGGTGGGCCTTTGAGAAATTCGAAGGTGCAGATGAGAGGCTTGGGACCCAGATGAAATCGGTTGGTGAAGCAATGTCAATCGGAAGGACATTTAAGGAGTCTTTGCAGAAGGCCATGAGGTCCCTTGAGATAGAGAGGTTTGGGCTTGGTTCAGATGGCAACCAGGAGATAAAAGAAATACTTAGGGCACTGCCCGAACGTCAGCAGCTTAAAACCATCGACAGGGAACTTCTGAATGCAAACCCTGTCAGAATATTTTATGTTAAGGAAGCCCTGGACAGGGGTCTGAGAATTGAAAGGCTCCATGAATTGACGGGTATTGACCCCTGGTTTCTGGAACAGCTTAAAGAAATTGTAGATGCAGAAAAGGATTTTATAAAAGAATATAAATTGGATGGATATACATTTGAGAAGATCACCGGAATGAAGGAGCTTGGATTTTCTGACAGACAGCTGGCATACATGTCAAGTGGTGCAGAGCTGGATGAATTATATGCAAAAGGGCCCGACTATCATAAAGATTATACTTTTCAGCTAAAGCAGAAGGAGAAAGAGGTAAGGGATTTCAGAATGGCAAAGGGAATCCTTCCGGGATTCAGGGTTGTTGATACATGCGGAGGTGAGTTTGAAGCGTTCACTCCATATTATTATTCTGCTTATGATGATGAGGATGAGACAATTCCCTCTGATAACAAGAAGGTAATGATCCTTGGCGGCGGTCCAAACAGGATAGGGCAGGGTATCGAATTTGATTACTGCTGTTGCCATGCTGCATTTTCTTTAGAAGAAGAAAAGATTGAATCTATAATGGTAAATTCCAATCCCGAGACTGTTTCCACTGACTATGATACATCAGACAGACTGTATTTTGAGCCATTGACACTTGAAGACATTCTGCATATCTACCGGAAGGAAAAGCCCCATGGGGTAATTGTTCAATTTGGAGGGCAGACTCCCCTGAGGCTGGCTAAAGTGCTCGAAGAAAATGGTGTAAAAGTCATCGGGACATCTCCCGATTCGATTGACAGAGCAGAGGATAGGGAAAGGTTTGCCGAGGTAGTAAGGAAGCTTGACCTTTTTCAGCCGGATAACGGCATTGCCTTTACGGAACAGGATTCAATTGAAATTGCAAGAAAAATCGGATATCCCGTTCTTGTTAGGCCATCCTACGTGTTAGGCGGCAGAGCAATGGCTATAATATATGATGAGAAGAGTCTTGTGCAGTATATTAAAACCGCAGTGGACCTTACTCCTGAACATCCAATACTGGTTGATAAGTTCCTGGAGGATGCAATCGAGATTGATGTTGATGCCCTTTGTGACGGCAGCGACGTTTATATTGGCGCAATAATGGAGCATGTCGAAGAGGCCGGTGTCCATTCAGGAGATTCGGCATGCATAATACCGCCCATATCAATTCACGAAGAGATGATAGACAAGATTGCAAAAACAACTGAAAAACTTGCAATGGAACTTGATGTTATAGGGCTTCTAAATATCCAGTTTGCCATTAAGGATGATAAACTGTTTGTTATTGAGGTAAACCCCCGTGCATCCAGGACTGTCCCCTTTGTGTCAAAGAGTTTGGGAGTCCCCCTTGCAAAGATAGCAGTTAAGCTTATGCTTGGAAGAAAGCTGAAGGAATTTGGTCTTTTGAAGACAAAAAAAAGTGATTATGTAAGCATAAAGGAAGCAGTACTTCCATTTAATAAATTTCCCGGGGTTGATACAATCCTCACTCCAGAAATGAAATCAACCGGTGAAGTCATGGGTATTTCCAATGATTTTGGTGAGTCCTTTTATAAGGCCACATTGGCAGCGGGTGATGAGCTGCCAATGAAAGGAACAGTGTTTCTCAGTATCAACAGGAGGTCAAAGGATGAACTCCTGGAAGAAGTAAGAAGCCTCCATGAGAATGGATTTAAGCTTGTTGCAACTTCCGGTACGTCTAAGTATTTTTCAAGCCATGGAATTCCCTGCGGGGTAATTTTTAAAGTAAGTGAGGGCCATCCGAATATTGTTGACCTTGTTAAAAATAAGGATGTTGATCTCATAATAAATACACCCGAAGGAAAAATCCCCAGGAATGATGCCTATACCATAAGGCAGGCGGCAGTGAGGAGCAATATTCCCATTATGACAACTATCCCTGCCGCAAAGGCGGCCGTTAGGGGTATGCTAGAGGTAAAGAGAAGAAAAGGTTTATCGGTAAAGTCAATTCAGGAATACCATAAAGAGGTGCATTAGATATGAGTGAGAAGGTTATATTAAATTCAGAAGATATTGACAGGATTATAAGCGACCTGTCAAAAGAAATATGTAATGATATAAAAGATTTTGACCACTTCGCAATCGTGGGGATCCAGACAAGGGGTGTTGAGCTCACCGGTAGAATTAAAAACAAGCTTGAAGAATTGTCTGGTAAAACCATTCAGTCAGGTATGCTTGATATTACCTTTTACAGGGATGATATTGCAACAAGGGGTGTCCTCCCTATTATAAAAGAAACCCGAATTGACTTTGACATTACAAAAATGGTAATTCTTCTTGTTGACGATGTAATTTTTTCCGGCAGGACTATAAAGGCAGCTCTGGAAACTTTAATGTCTTTTGGAAGGCCAAGTGCCATAAAGCTTTTTGCACTTGTAGACCGCGGAAACAGGGATTTGCCAATTCAGCCCGATTATTGCGGGCATAAAGTAGATACTGATGTAGATGACAATATAAATGTTCTGCTAAAAGAAATTGATGATGTTTCCGATTCAATTGTTCTGATTAGGGAGGAGTAAACTCGTCTTACAGGTTTAAAAACAGTTTTTTGTTAAATTACGGGATAATCATTTTCAGTTGCTCATGGTTCTGTATCTTTATTAAAACCCATTATAACCCACCTGATGAGAAAATATAATATCCATATTACCGATACTGTAGTTATAGCCGATAAAATCGATTTTGTAATATCTCCATCAAAATAAGAAAGCCCCACAAAAAACATAACAATTGCAATTACAAGTGAAAGTAAAATAGTAAGCCTTTTTAAGCCTGCTTTCCAGTTGTATCTCTTCATATTTAGCCTTTGAAGTGTTTTATCCGTTAATTATCCATCAAATTAAATGGATGAGCAATAATTGATATATTTTTTAAGTAAATTCAAGTATTTGTCAATACTAATTTATTTATCTTATTCAATCTTTTTAATAAAATATTGTTCCATATATCATTATTAACAAAAAACAAATTGACATTTCATTCAAAGTTAATTTATATTAAACCAGTAATTATTAGTGTTAAAAAGAGTGCAGTAATTAGGTATAAATTATAAAATCAGGTATGACAAAGAAAAAAGAAATAGTAAAAGAGCTGAAAGGAGAAATTTCATATCTTCGCTCAATAATTGATGCCTATGAGAATTTAACTGTACTGAGGGAAAAGGAGATCGAAGATGCCCGGTCAACCATCGATGCTTTTGAGAAAATTTCCGGACTAAGGGATAAAGAAATAGTAGATTCAAAGTCTACTGTTGAAGCCTATGAGAAAGTTTCAACTCTAAGCAAAAAGGAGATCGAAGAGGCCAGGCTAACAATCATGGCCCTGGAAAAGACTTTAGGCTTCAGTAACAGGGAGATTGGTGAAGCTAAATCCACAATTAATGCTTTTGAAAAGATGTCGGACTTACAGCTTAAAGAGATTAGCGAAGCCAAGTCAACGATAGATGCATATGAAAAAATTTCAGAATATACGCGCAAGGAGTATATAGATTTAGTTGAACGTGTAGGGAAAGTTCGTAAGTTTTCTCACCCCATTCAGAAAAAGATGGTAAGAATATTAGATGAAGACCATAAAAACGAAAGCCATATTTTGATGAAATTAAACCTTTTAAAGGTTGAAGACGATTCACCAAATTTCTACTCCCATCTCTTTTATGTTCTCACCAATCTTAAATTTGATGAACAGACCGCAAGAGAATATTGGGAAGATATTATTCAGCTCAATGATGAAAGCAGTAAAAAACTGGGCCGCCATATTTCGTTCAGGGTGTCCCTCCTTGATTATTTTGTTGGTAAGAATAAACATTTAAGGAACCCCAAAATTATTGAGTTTAAATTTTACGAGTCTGTCATGGAGATTGAAGGTGACCTGGAAGTTGCTCGGCTTATCCAGGAGAAGTTATTTCCCAAGAAAATGCCTTCAGTACCGGGCTATAATTTCTATGCAAGATATATTTCCATGGATAAGGTGGGCGGTGATTTTTATGACGTAAAGGAGAGTGGTGACCTGATTAAAATTTTCATGAGTGATGTTTCCGGACATGGGCTTGTAAGCTCATATTTAGCCCAGATTGCAAAGATATCCCTTGACAGTGTGCCGGAAAAAATGTCTCCCAGGGAAGCCCTGACCTTAATTAACGAATCAATTTGCAAGTATACGGTTAACTTTAATTATATCACATCATATTTAGTTGAAATAAATTTCAAAAAAAATACGGTTAGATACAGCAATGCAGGGCATGTTCCTCCGGTCCTTTACAGGGCGAAAAGTGATGAGTTTTTTGAGCTTAAGGTTAAAGGCCAACCGCTTGGCTGGTTTGAAGAACTTGACCTTGAAGAGGGCGAGATGGATTTACAGCCCGGAGACAGGCTTGTCATATATACTGACGGCATTACTGAATGCTGCAACCCAGAAGATGTAATGTTCGGTATGGACAGTTTTAAGGAATTTATAAGGTCAAACAAAGATCTTTCACCTGAAGATCTGTCCAGTGAGATTATTAAACACCTCATGTGCTATTCAAGCCGGGATAGTTTTAATGATGACATTGCTTATGTAATAGTAGATGTTTTGTAGGTATTATTCTGCAACTTTGTAAACACTGTTTTTAAAGTACCGGCAACTTTCTGAAAGGTCATCACCCTGCCGGAAAAGGTCCCCACCGATAAGGAAGATGATGTCATTATTGTATACGTCCAGTATCTCCGGAATTCTGTCTACCCTCATACCTCCTCCTGGAATGGGGAATATGGGTTTTATGTTACCCATGTCACTTTTACAGCCTCTATTGACACTTTTACACTCCTCACGCGTAAAGGAAAACCTGCCTCCGCAATAGGGATGGATGCTCCCGTCGGCACCTGAAATTCTGGACAATTGACCAAAAATTGCATAGTGGGATATGCCATTTGTTGGACTGGTTACATAACTTCCCTGCAGGGCGGGATGGGATAGGAGTGGAAGGCCAATGCTGTCATCACTGGCAATTTCACGCATTGCATCCAGCCCCGTAATTCCGGGAGAAATTACCAGGGCGCCTGCACCCAGTTCTTTTGCCGTCCTTGCCCTTTTAATTATTTTATCAAAGGGAGCAGTTATGTTAGGTGCATATAGTGTGTTACCGCCTGTTTCACTGTTCGCCTTTTGCACAGATTCAGTAACACATTCCACTCTTTTTTGGAAAGAGCAGAAGTCCTGGTTGGCGAGGCCATGGTCGTCCTTAATAATATCAATACCGCCAAGCGCAAAATGGTATGCCAGGCCTCCAAGGTCTTTTGGAGAAAGTCCCATTGGCTTTAATGGTGTACATAAAAGGGGCATTTCGGGAATGTCAAGTATACTTCTTAAACCCTCTATCCCAAATCTTGGCCCTGTGAATATTTCATAGAGGCCTTTAGATAAGTTTATCCTCTCCAGTTTCCTGTAAGGTTTTATGCTTATATTTCCAAAAATTACATTTAAAAACTGTGTTAATTCCTTTCCTGCAATTTCCGATGAAAAACTTATTTCTGTCTCAAAAATTTTCTCATCAATCTTTTTGAAATTTTCAATCCTGCCGAATATATGATTACGGATGAAGCTTTGAGGTATGAGGTCTTCGGGGAATTCTACTGTCTGTTCAATGGTAATATCTTCCGCCATCTCACGGGTATCCTCTTCGTTTCCAAAAAGATGGTAAATTACAGAGAAACGCTCTTTTGAAAGTTCCGGGATTGATGTAATTTTTATTTCAGACATATTATAATGCCTCGGCTTTTGCTTCACTGTGTACAGATTCAATGCGTATTTCTGAAAGTTCATCTTCGGTAATGTTAAATGTATTTCCCGTTAACCTTTCTACACGGGATGCCAGGGATAGGGCGTCAATTTCATACTCTTTCATCAGGTATTGTTTGCTTGCCCCGTGAGTAAAAACATCTTTTATACCGATTTTGATGAGTTTTTTGCCAACTCCATTTTCCGCCATCATTTCGGCAACAGAGGTGCCCAGGCCGCCAATGACAGTATGATTCTCCATAGTGATTATTCCGTACTTTGGTCTTGTGATCGCATCAATTATTTGGGGGTCATCAAAGGGCTTAAGGGTTGATACATGGTAATGGTCTATAGAAACTCCCCTTTTCTGCAATGCCGTAACCGCTCTAATTGCTTCTTCTGTACATATACCGCTGGAAAGGAGGAGTATATCGCTTCCCTTCTCCAGTTTGCGTGCCTTGCCCAATTCCATTTTATCCTTAGAATGAAAAAGTCTGGGTATTTCTCCTCTTAGCATTCTAATGTAAACGGGGCCATTAATTTTATAGACAACGTCAAGAATTGACTCTACGTCAGTTGCATCACCGCATTCAAGTATTGTCATGTTCGGTAGAGAACGCATAATTGATATGTCTTCTATTGCCTGATGTGTTGCGCCTCCCGGTGTTGTTATTCCCGGCAGAAAACCGAACATCATTACGGGAAGGTTGGGATAGGCAATGGACATTGCTACCTGATCGTATGCCCTGCGGTAAATAAAAACTGCAAAGGTATGAATAAAGGGGATAAAACCTTCACGCGCAAGACCGCCTGCAAAACTGTGCATATTCTGTTCGGCTATGCCCATTGAAAAAAATCTGTCCGGGTAAGTCTTTCTGAAAAGGTCAATTTCTGTTGAGCTTGTAAGGTCTGCCGAAAGAACAACAATTTCCGGCTTGTCTTTGGCCCATTTTACAAGATTATTTGTATGGATTTTTGTCAGTATCTCCATTAAATTATTCCTTACCTTTCATATCCTTTAGTGCTTGAGCGTATAGTTCTTTTTCATCGGGGCTTTTAAACCTTAAGTAATGAAGTTTCGGAGCATTTGCCCGCAACGGTTCCAACCCTCTGCAGGGATCCGTTTGCGCAAGCACAACCAGGGGCCTTCCGTCGGGTGGGAGTTCTGATGGTTTTGTAAGTGCCTCGATGTCGTGGCCGTCAACAGAAAAGACCCTTGCACCGAAAGATTCAATGCGTTTGTCAAGAGGTTCAATATTCATTACCTCTGTTATCAGCCCGTCACACTGCTGGCCATTTACATCGACATATATCCCCATGTTGTCCAGTTTGAAGTTTGACATTACCTGGAGGGCTTCCCATGTCATGCCAATCTGAAATTCACCGTCCGACATAAATATCCAGTTCATGCCCTTTTCGCCCTTGAGCTTTCTTGCAAGTGAAATGCCTGCTGCCTGGCTTAGTCCCTGGCCCAGAGAACCAGCGGTAACTTCCATGCCCGGGGAGTGTTCCGCGCCGATCATTTCAACACTGCTGCCGTCCCTGTTGAATTTTTCAAGCCCCTTTGTGGACATTCGCCCCACTTCAATGAGAGCTGCATAAACAGGCAGCGCATAGTGTGATGGAGAAAGGAAAAACCGGTCATAGTCCGGTCCGTGCGGCCCGTTGAATTTTGCGCCGGTAAAGTATTTATTATTATCTTTTGCTGGGACACCGGGGAAAGGTTCCGGCTCTAAGGGTTTTTCCATATGGGGGAGATTCATTATCTTCAAATATAATGAAGCCAGAATTTCAGATGATGAGCATGCCTGGCTCATATATCCGCCATTATTGTTAATTGTATGCTCAAGGACCCTTGTACGGATTCCCTTTGCCGCAATTTTAATGTTTTCTTTCCATTCTTTCATTTCAATTACTATGGTTTTTGGATGTAAAAAGTGAGTGTAAGTATGTCAACTGAAAAAATTTTTTATATTTAAAATTTGAGTTTAATAATCCTTTCCCGGCGGGTTATTAAAAAAATCTTGCATTTATATATTATAATTATTAAGTGGATGAAATAGTATAATGTATGGTGATTACCTTGAATTATGAAACAATTAAATCTTATGCCAAAAAGGTTGATGATTATATCGTAGGCTGTTTTGGTTATAAGCAAGAGGACCTTTGGAAAGCTGCCATGCATTATATGGAGGGTGGCGGAAAAAGAATACGTCCATACCTGGCTTTTAAATCATATGAGTTAATTAAGGGCAAACCCGATTTTAAGCTTACCGTTCCAATTGCATCTGCCATTGAGCTCCTTCATACTTACACTTTAATACATGATGATGTTATGGACAAGGATGAAATTAGAAGGGGCATGCCAACTGTTCATAAACGCTGGGGTGAGCCCCTGGCAATTTTATCGGGAGACTTGCTTCTGAGTAAGTCCATGGAATTTGTTAATGATTTGTCTATTGACCCGGAATTAAAAAAACTCATTTTTTCTGAGTTTATTCAGGTTGTTGAAGAATTATGCCTGGGCCAGGCCATGGATACTTCCTTTGAAGAATCTCAGGGTGTTAAGCATGAAGATTATATTAAAATGATTTCACTGAAAACAGGTTGTTTGATTGAGCGAAGCGCAAGGATCGGTGCACTGGCAGGCGGGGCAATGGACAATGACCTTGGTTCCATGGGAGCATTTGGCTTAAATGTTGGTATGTCTTTCCAGATTGTTGATGACATTCTGGGAATTGTGGGGGATGCAGAAAAATTCGGGAAACCAATTGGCAGTGATCTTGAGAGCGGAAAAAAAACACTTATTGTCATCCATACTGATGAGAATCTGGATGATAAAGAAAGAAAACGTTTTAGGGAAATATTGGCTCTGAGAGATAAGAGCGGTCATGATAAAGATGAACTTCTAAAATATATAAACAGCTGCAGATCAATTGAATATGCAAAAAAAATTGCCCAAAACTATTATGACGATGCCATTGCCTGCCTCGACAGGTTTACCCATTCTCAGGCAAAGAATGATCTTGTAGAACTTGCCCGGTTAACTTTAGACAGGAAGGTATAATAAATGGGCTCAACTTTTTTTCTTTTTTTCCTCTTTGAGTTTTTGTTTAGCCTGTTTTTTCATTAATTTTTGAGATTCCTTAGAGACTGATCCCCTTCTCTCAACCACACCTTCCGTGCTGTCAATTATTTTGCCTTGAGATTTGTATTTTTGACTCTCCCTGATTTCCTTAATTTTTAACCTGGATTCACGGATTTTACTTATTGATGCAATAATCCCGATAATTGTTGCGGATATTGCAATAATATACATTATAACTTTCATTAAAGGATTAAAATCATTCATTTTAAACTCGTTGGAATTCCCATTTTTTTTTTAATTGTCATATTTTTGTTATCCAAATAATTAAATATTGTCAAGAATATTTATTTATGGTTACTTTATTCGCTGTTCATGGATAAAAACTTGACAGGTAGCTGTGAGACTATTTTATTAAAATCAACTGATAGATGAAATTTTTGAGGTGCATATGTTTAAAAAAATAAAAAGGGAAAATTCGGCTGATATAAATCCAATAGTACCAATCCTGGAGGAAAAAATCGGTAAAAACAGCCTCGGGGAGATTGAAATTGCCGCGGCAATACTGGGCCTGGCCGTAGTTTTGATTCAGGCAGATATGGAGTTCCATGAAAAGGAGAGGGAGTCATTCCTTGATCTTATAGAAAAGGAATGTCGTGTTCCACGCGATCTGGCAGAAGAGATTGCCGAAGAGATACTGGAAATTTCCGAGGTAGATTTGGAAACTGCCTATCTTGGTACTTTGCTTGCGGAATCAACAGATGAGGAGAGGCGGGAGGATATACTAATGTCGCTCTTTTCTATCGCCAGGTCCGATTCGGTTTATGATCCTTACGAAGATAAATATCTAAAAGTAATAAGCAGGCATTTACTCATGGATCATAATGAGTTTATAGCGGCAAAATTAAAGAGCAAGGAAGAGTGAGTGGAACGGATGTTTGTTAATGGGCAAGGAAATGAAAAAAATCAGCTTGGATAATATTATTCCCATTAGGGCTTTTGGCGATAATTATATCTGGCTTATTACAAACCCCGAAAAGACCAGGGGAATTGTCTTTGACCCCGGCAGCGCACAACCTGTACTTAGTTATCTGGAAAACAATAATATAGAGCTCTGCGGAATTTGTATTACACATCATCATATGGACCATACGGGAGGCGTGAGCGGCCTTAGATCAAAATATAAAGTGCCTGTTTATGGCGGGGCAGGGGACGGCATTGGCGGTTTGACGAACCCTTTAAAGGAAAATGATACCATTAGATTCGACGAGATTGATTTATCTTTGAGAGTGATTGAAACTCCCGGGCATACAAGGGGACATGTTGTCTATTATGCAGAGAAGACGAACCCGCCTCTTTTATTCAGTGGAGATGCCCTTTTCCTGGCCGGATGCGGCAGGGTTTTTGAGGGAACCTTTGATGGGATGTATGGGTCGCTGTTAAAGTTAAAAAAACTTCCCCGGGAAACCCTGATTTTTTGTGCCCATGAGTATACTTTAAGTAACCTGAATTTTGCATCTGCTGTAGAGCCGGGGAATAAGGAGATATTAAACCGCTCAAAGGAAGTTTCTCAAATGGTAAGCAACGGCCGGCCCAGTGTGCCCGGCTCTGTGGAGGAAGATTTGGCCACAAACCCTTTTTTGCGATGTGATATAATGGATGTAAAAAATGCTGCACAAAAACATTCAGGTGGTACATTGAATAGTGAAAGTGCGATATTTGCTGTTTTGCGATCCTGGAAAGATTCATTTTGATGAGTTTAATAATTATTTTATGAATGAAGATAAAATTGAAGTTTTAGTTCCTGAGGAATATCATCTTGAGCGTATTGACATGTTTCTGGCCAATTCACTTGAGTTAGATTTTTCAAGGAGTTATATTCAGAAGCTGATCAAGAAAAGTAATATTCTTGTTAATGGTGAACCGACAAAGCCAAACTACAAAGTCAAGGAGGATGATGTAATCATAATTGATATTCCTCCCCCTGAACAACTTGAAGTACTGCCCCAGGATATGCCTGTAAATGTGGTTTACCAGGACAAATGGCTTGCTGTCATAAATAAGCAGCCCGGGCTCGTTGTCCATCCCGGTACGGGTAATTGGGACAGGACGCTTGTTAATGCCTTGATGTATCACATTAAGGATTTATCCGGCATTGGAGGTGTTATCAGGCCCGGTATTGTTCACCGTCTTGACAAGGATACTTCGGGCCTCATGGTAATTGCGAAAAATGATGAAGCACATGAACACCTTGTAAATGAATTTTCCAACAGAAATGTTAAAAAAAAATATTCGGCCATTGTTGTGGGAAAACCGAAAAAGGAGCATGATACAATTTCACTGCCCATTAAGAGGCACAGGAAATACAGACAAAAAATGACAATTGATGAAACCGGCAGAGAGGCAGTTACGGAATACAGATTGGAAAAAATCTGGAATAATAAAAATGGGGTATATTCAATGCTCCATCTTGATTTACATACGGGGCGAACACATCAGATTAGAGTACATCTGTCTGCGATTGGCAATCCCATTGTTGGTGATTCAATATATTCGAAAAAATGGGCCAAGCACAGGGTTCCATATTTTCTATTAGCATCAATGGAGCTTGATTTTGCTCATCCCGAGGATAAGCGGAGAGTTTCATTTAGCATAGACCTTCCCGGGCATATGCAGGATTTCATTGATAAGTTGGAAAAAAGTTGAATAAATTTTTAATCTAGTAGGCCAGTCCCACGGCTTTTTTTATTTCACCCAATGTTTCAAGGGCAATTTTTCTCGTTTTTTCTGCGCCCTTTTTTAAAATATTTTTTACTTCACCGGGGTCATTTTCATAAATTGCTCTTTTTTCCCTGAAGGGTTGAAAATATTCCCAGATGAGTCCAAAGAGTTCTTTCTTCACATCTCCATACCCTGTTCCGCCTTTTAAGTACCTGTCCCTGAGATTTTCGATCTTATCATCATCAGCAAAAAGTTTGTATAGTGAAAAGATTGTGCAGGTTTCAGGATTCTTGGGTTCCTCAACAGGAGTTGAGTCCGTGACAATTTTCATAACTTTTTTCTTTAATATTTTTTCTTCCTCGAATATGTATAAGGTGTTTCCATAACTTTTAGACATCTTTTGCCCGTCTGTTCCCGGTATGAGTGCTATCTCTTCTGATATCAGTGGTTCGGGAATTACTAAAATATCACCATAAGCATTATTGAATTTAATGGCAATGTCCCTTGTGATTTCAAGGTGCTGTTTCTGGTCCCTGCCAACAGGTATTACTTCAGCTTTGTATAGTAAAATGTCAGCAGCCATGAGAATGGGATAGCTGAAAAGGCCTGCATTGGGGATAATTCCTTTATCGATTTTGTCCTTGTAACTGTGGCTTCTTTCAAGAAGGCCCAGGGGAGTATGGTTTGATAATATCCATGTGAGTTCAGTTACTTCGGAAATGTCTGATTGTACCCAGAAAAAACATTTTTCCGGGTCCAGACCCAGAGTGAGAAAATCGATGGCAGCATCAATTGTGTTTTTTTCGAGGTCTTCACGTTTAGGATTGGATGTTAATGCGTGATAATTGACAATGAAGCAGAAGAGTTCATTTTTTTCCTGAAAAGTTATCATGGGTTTCATCATTGCAAAGTAGTTTCCTATGTGCAGAGACCCGGAAGGCTGAATTCCTGAAAGTATTCTTGACATCAATATCACCTTTTCGAAAAATAAATAATTAGGAAGATTTTCAAGCATATAAAAAATAGTCAATCAGAAAATTTTCCTTGCAGTTAAAATAGTTTTTAGAAATCTTTTACAATAATTAAAATGAATTAAAAAGGAGATTAATATGAAAAAGAATATTGGTGAAGAAGACAGCTATATCAGGTTGCTGCTGGGAACTACCTTTCTCGTTCATATAATTATTTTAGAGCCAGGTATAGTAGGGACGATCATCCTGGCGCTCCTGGGTGCTCTTTTCCTGTTTACATCTTATACACGCTCATGTCCCCTGTATATACCCCTAAAGATTAATACTAATGATGCTGAAAAACAAGAGGGTGGCACCGAAAAGGCAAGTGAAGCTTAAAATTTAGTTGGAAAATTGTCATTATGATTTTTATTTCAATTTGCAGAGCATTAATGAAATTAACATAAAAACCTCTAATTCCTCCCGGAATAGTTGATTATTGCATATTTGTTGTAATAAAGTGCAGAAGTATTCCAAAAAAAGAGCATATTTGGGTAATTATTTAAGTTTGCAGGGTCGATATATTAATTATACCAAATCTTAATTAAACCGGGAGTAGCTATATGGGTACAATAATATTTTTAATTTTCAGGTTTGCCTTTGGTTTTAATCATCCAGCAGATTATCAGGTGTTATCATTACTAATATCCATTGATACATTGATAGGACTATTTTTTATAAAGTTTTTTGTTCTTGAACGTAAGAAGAATTAATATTTTAGAACTATTCATTTACTCTCATAATTCC
This sequence comes from Spirochaetota bacterium, assembly GCA_042569985.1. Taxonomy (GTDB): domain Bacteria; phylum Spirochaetota; class UBA4802; order UBA4802; family UBA5550; genus JBHPHB01. Next base: position 29,784 of record JBHPHB010000004.1, read on the forward strand.
CACTAGATCAAAAATTTGATTTTAAATAAATATTAAATTATTTTTTCGCTAAAATTAGTTTTTCAAAAATAAAAAAAGGTGACATTATTAAATGTCACCTTTTTTATTATATATTAATTAATATATATTTAAATATATATTATCTCTTAAGACTTAAAAGCTCCTGCAGCATCTGATCGGACGTCGTTATTGTCCTTGAGTTTGCCTGGAAGCCTCTCTGGGTAACTATCATGTCTGTGAATTGCTCTGAAAGATCTACATTTGACATTTCAAGTGAGCCTGCAATTATTACGCCTCTTCCCGACTGTGATGCCGGTCCCACATTGGGGAGCCCCGAGTTGTTGGATACTTCAAAGAGATTTTCTCCCGATGAGGTTAACCCCTGCGCGTTTGTAAAAACAGCCATTCCAACCTGCCCAACAACCTGTTTTGTTCCGTTTGTATATATACCGGTAATTATACCCGAATTATCTACATTAAATGACTCCATGTATCCCATTCCATATCCATCCTGCTCAACTGCCTTTGTTGTTGATGGCGAGGAATATTGAGTTATTCCCTTTAACTGTCCCGCCTGTCCGAGGTTCAGGTTAATTGATCTCACATTTGGGTCACCTGCGACCCTGTAGTTTGCACGTACAATTAATGTTCCCTGGTTCATTTCATCGGGGGTTGCACCATCACCTACTGCAATTATTCTTCCATCAGGCGAAAACCTCAGGTTAATTTTGTTGGTGGAATTTATTTGATTCTGCTGGCCTCCTGTTGGAATTACATCCAGAGTTATTGGGGTAGTGGAGCCGGTTATGGCACCTGATGCGGTCCATTTGTTGGAGCCTGTTTTCCAAAGCGTAAGAGTCATTCTGTGATTCTTGCCCTGTTTGTCAAAAATATCGATGTTTGTTGTAACACCTGCTGATGACCTCATTCTTCCAGTGGCATTCTGTGGTACTATGGCACGTCTTGAATCGAGGTTGCATTTGTACCTGATATTTGTTGTTTCCCTGGCCTCAACCTTATTGTATATTGGTACTACAATGTCTTCAGTTGATCCGCTTGAATTAACTACCATTTGGCCCTGTTCGTTTCGTGTTGCCATCCATCCCTGGACTTTTAATCCGTTTGCAGGATTGACCAGATTTCCGTCTTTATCTAAAGAAAAGGTACCCGCCCTGGTATAATAGCTTTTATCTCCCTTGCCAACTATGAAAAATCCATCACCCTGAATTGCAAGGTCAGTCTGGTTTCCAGTAGTTTGAATACTCCCCTGTGTAAGGATTTTATCAATGGAAGCAATGGTCATTCCAAGGCCAACCTGCTTGGGATTTACACCACCCCTGTTTTGTTCCGGCTTGGAAGCACCGGACAAAGTCTGTGACAGCATGTCCTGAAATGTTACCCTGCTTGATTTAAATCCATAGGTATTTACGTTAGAGATGTTATTTCCTATAACATCCATTCTTGTTTGATGGTTTTTTAAACCTGAAACACCGGAAAAGAGTGATCGCATCATAGTAGCATATCTCCTGTTATATTATTATTGTGAATTATTTACTTTTTATTTCCAACATGGTGAATGGCATGGACATCGCTTATCGATACTTCCTGGTTACCCACCATTAGGTTGAATTGCTTTCCAATCTTTTTAACTGATGTTACAATCCCTGAGACTCTTAGTTTTTTTGTCTCGTTAAAGGCATCAATTCTTTTGCCCAGTAAACTGTATGCTTCTGAAGACCTGGAGCTTCTGATGAGTGATTTCATCTCATTGTTTATGTTTGTCATCTGTTCAAGTGAAGAGAATTGAGCCATCTGTGAGATAAACTCCCTGTCTTCCATTGGCTTTGTAGGATCCTGATGCCTCAGTTCAGTAACCAGAAGTTTCAAAAAAGCATCTTTTCCCAAAGAATTCTCAAAGCTTTTCTTTTTCCCTTTGAACAGCTTATTGCTTTGTGAAAGAATTTCCTTATTTATTCGCTCTACCTTTCTTTTTGTCTGGGCAAGCTGCTGTGAATTCATTGTTACTGGTATTTTTTCCATTTCAATTACTCCTATATAATTACATTTATTGAGCCATCATGCACTGATGTTGAACTAATATCGTATTCTATTGATTTATCTGATATATTGCTGTTATTAGCCTGGTGTATGAAACTATCATCATCTTCATTTCTAAACATGCTCCTGTTATCATTCACATTTACAGTAAATTCACCCACTGAAATACCGGCTTCCTCAAGTTGGTCCCTTACCTGGTTAAGGTTTTCCATTAACAGGTCCTTTGCGTTTTGTGTCTCCACAAGAAATTTTCCATTTAGTACTCCCTGGTCAAGGCCAAGGTTAATATTTACGCTGCCAAGATCTTTTGGAAAGAGTTTGAGGCTGAATGTGGCATTTTTACTGTCTTTAACTGTTAATTTTGCATTTTCTACGATTTTATTAAGGGTTTCTTTGAAGTTTGCATTTTGTGCCTGCATCTTTGATATTGTCTCAGATCTTGTGGATGAGGAATTATTTTTCAAAGAATGGAGGTTTAAATTTTGTTTGTTTTCAAAGTTTTCATCAAAAGATGAATTATTCTGCTTCTCGCTTAATTCAGATTTGGATAGCATTTCATTATTTACGTTATCTGTTAAAGCAGTATTTTGAGTTTTACCGTTGTCATTGGAGTCAATTTTAACATTATTTTTTTTAGCAGGCGATAGGGCTAATTTTTTAAAGGTCCTTTTCATACCCTGTAAAATTTTGTTGAAAACATGATTTTTATCAAAATCGGGATCAACTTTTTCCATCAGTGATTGGATTTTTGACATGGTTTTGTCAAAGATGTTTTTTAATTGAGCAAGTTCAAGTTCACTAAGTGATTTCTTTAGTCCTTTTAGTGTATCCTGAATTTCAATAATCTCCTTGTTTTTATCAGTTATTTTATTAATGAAATCAATGAGCTTATTTATTCCATGTAACATTTCTGAAACATTGTTTTTATCAATATCATTAAATTTATCTGCAAGGCTTTTTAACAGCTTGGTGTCCACATCATCACTTTCTTTTTTGCTGTTTTTTATATCCTCTTGTTTACTTTGTTTCTCCGAACTCAGTTTTTTTTCTTCTGTTCTATGGGAATTTTTGTCTCTGTTATCTTCTGTTTTCTTAACCTGATTATTTTTATCAGTTCTTTCATGGTCAGTCCTTATTGTATTATCATCATTTGATTTTTTCAAAGTGGAAGGATTTTCATTTCTTTTTATATCCTTATCTTTGATTTGCTGCTTCAATGTATCATGGAATTTATTATCATGCTGGGCCGAAATATTATTAATATTCGGCTTTATTATAAAGTCGTTTGAAATTTGTGCAGTATCAATTTTAATTATGTCAATCATTCCGTAGTACCTTCCATGTTGAATTGAGAATGCTTTTCTCAATTCACTTATTAATATCGTTAAATATTAAAATTTACTGAATGAAATTTGAGGTTAATATTATAATAAGAATTTATTTTTCAAAGTTATGTGACATAACAATGCTTATGTGACATAAGTTGAAAAGATTTGAATAAAATGCTTGCCATACTTAAAGGTGTTTTAATTTTATAAGGGAATCTAACATTTCAGGAGATCTATTGGTGGCCAATAAAATAAAAAAACTTACTTTTGATGAAATAAAAGCAGCCAGGCCAACTGTTGGAGAGTTGAAAAATAAATCTCCATTTCCCATCGTTGTTGTAGTTGAAAACATCAGGAGCCTTCATAATGTTGGTTCAATTTTTCGAACTTCTGACGGAGCCTTCATTGAAACACTGTACCTGTGTGGTTATACCGGATATCCTCCGAGAAAAGAAATCGATAAAACTGCACTTGGCAGTGTGGAGAGTGTTAACTGGGTGCACAATGAAAATACTGTTGAAGTGGTTAAAGACTTAAAATCAAGAGGGTACGGCATTGTGTCCCTTGAGCATACTGACAAGAGTAAACCTTATAATGATATTTCTTATGACTATCCACTGTGTTTAATCATAGGGAATGAAGTTGATGGTATTAGCGATGAGGTAATTGGACTTTGTGATTTGTGTGTAGATATACCGATGCATGGTATTAAACAATCGCTTAATGTATCAGTTGCTTATGGTATTGTGGTTTATCACCTAGTCGAAAGCTATTTGAAGCAGAATATTTGAAAAAGTGGATTAATGGTCCACAAATGTGATGTATTTTTTCAGATTTTTTGGTATTCCCCAGAAAAGGACCCAATATATAATTCCATCAGCATTTTCTCTTGATAGGATGTAATTTTGATAACGATTGTTATCGGTAAAATTACCATTTAAAAGATCTTTCAGGTATTTTTTTGCCGCATTTGCTATGATAAATGAAAGGGACATTTTAAGAAGCTTTCTTAAATCCAGAAAATATTCGTACTCATTTTGCTCAAACAAAACATGAAGGGTGTGCCAATTATTTTTATCATCGCAACTTTGGTATTTAATCCTTCTGCAAATTTGCACTTTGCTGTTTTCATTATCTATGACTTTTTTAAGTAGCATAACAATGATTTCTGTTTGGGATTTTCCAAGAACTTTTGAAGTTTGTGCAATATTATCTAATATGTTTTTTTTTATATTAATTGTAGTTTCAATATAGCGCATATGGCCCTCCCTGTGTTTATTTTAAAAGACTATCCCATATTAATTAAACGAATGAGAAGGGGTGGTGATTAAAATATTTTTTCATATATTGCTTTTTAATATTTGGACATACTTTTTATGTTGATTTAGCAATGGTTTTTATAAAATATGCCCTTTAATTATGAAGAGATTTCCACCAATTTTCTATTATGTTTCCCTGGCAAATTTACTGTTTTTTTTAGGTGATGCCCTTTTTGTTTTATTCCCTGTCTTTTTAAAGAATAATCTTGGTGCCGCAGAATCGTATATTGGTTTTCTAAACAATATTGATAAGGTCATTATGATTATTTCAGCAATAGTGCTGGGCTCTTTGATTCACGGCAAAGACCGTATTAGAATATTGCGGTTTGGTTACATTTTATTGTTTGCTGTTTTTATGTCATACCATCTGATCTCGACGCTTAGCTGGTATATTATTATTATTCGAATTTTTCATGGTATTGGCTTTTCCATCTGTGTTATTTTGTCATCAACTATAGTCTTCGATTCTATACCTTCGGAAAGGTCAACGGAGGCCATAGGAATTTTTGGTATCACCGGCGCGGTGAGCCTTGCCATCAGTCCCTTTGTCGGGGAATGGCTTATTAAGACCATGGGGTATTCGCATTATATATTGTTTACCATATCAGCAGTACTTATTGTGTTGTCAATAATAACGACACTAATTATGTCTGGATTATTTCGTGTTGATAATTCTTCCAGCCTGACTGATAAAATAAATACAATTCAGCTATTGCGAAATTCGCAGTTTCTATCCTTTATAGTTATAACATTTATTTTTGGGGGAGCCTTTGGGATTATTATTACTTTTCTGGCGAATTTTATTCATGCCACTACAAATCTAAAATTTTCCTATTTTTATGTAATGTACTTTTTTTCTCTGGTAATCCTGAGATTTATATTTTTTAAGTATATAACTGAAAAAAATAGAAACTTTATTTTGCTTGTTGCACTGGTCCTTTGCATTATAGTAAACCTATTGATGAATATTATGGATTCCATTGCCCTGCTGATTTTAGCCGGTATCATATATGGTATTGCCCACGGAGTGTTGTATCCTGTTCTTAATGCCGTAATTGTAGGCATTGTTCCAAATGCCGATAACGGTAAATCCACATCACTTTTTTCAGCATCATTTAACAGTGGTATGGTATTTTTTTCTGTTAGCTTTGGATTGCTTATTCATTATTTCAATACATATTTGGTGGCCTTTAATGGTATTGCCATTGCCCTTGTGATTTCCCTGTTTATAATTGCGGATATAATAAGGAAGAGGCGGGTAGTTGAAATATAGATTAGGACTACTAACTTTTTATCAAAAAACAATTGACTAATATATTAAAGGTATGCTTTTCTACGTTAAGGTTAGAAAAAAATCGGAAAATATTGACTGTTTTATTATTTAAGTGTATATTAAAATAGTAGCGGTAATTATTTGATATTTTTTGTTAATTTATATATAACGAGGAGGACATCTCATGTGGGATTATACTGACAAAGTAAAAGACCTTTACAACAATCCTAAGAATGTTGGCAAAATTGAAAATGCAGATGCTGTTTCTGAAGTGGGAAGTATAGTATGTGGAGATGCTCTAAAGCTCTATCTGAAAATTGATGAGAATAATATTATCACAGAGGCAAAGTTTGAGACATTCGGCTGTGGCAGTGCCATTGCATCTTCATCAGCCTTGACAGATATGGTTGTTGGCAAAACAGTTGAAGAAGCTGAGAAGATTACAAACCAGGATATAGTGAATTACCTGGGAGGATTGCCCGACGAGAAGATGCATTGCTCCGTTATGGGGGGTGAAGCATTGGAGAAAGCCATAGCCAAGTGGAGGGGTGAGGAAGTTCATGATGAAGAAGATGTGGAAGGTGAAATAGTTTGCCACTGCTTTGGAGTGACGGATGATTTAATAAGGAAGGTCATAAGGGAAAATAAGTTAAAGACTGTTGAGGATATTACAAACTATACAAAAGCCGGCGGAGCATGCGGGGGTTGTATACCTGCAATTGAGGATATAATAGAGGAAGAATTGACACTAAACGAAAAGAAGCCCGAAGTAAAGGAGCAAAAGAAGCCCCTGACTAACATAAAGAGAATGCAAATGGTTGAGGAGACTATAGCTAATGTAATACGGCCTTCGTTGCAAAAGGACGGGGGGGATATTGAGCTTGTGGACGTTGAAGGTAAAAAAGTACATGTGGCTCTCAGGGGGAGTTGTACTAACTGTCTTGCTTCCAGTTTAACTATTAAAAATCTTGTAGAGGCAAAGCTAAAGGAATTTGTTGAAGATGATATAGAAGTCGTTGAAGCCAAGTAGGTTTTATTTGTATATAAATTGAATAACTAAAAGAATTGGGGAGTTTAAAATGGATAAGGTAATATACCTGGACAATAATGCAACAACAATGGTTGATCCTGAGGTTATTGATGCAATGTTGCCCTTTCTAAAAGACGGATATGGAAATCCTTCCAGCATACATAGTTTTGGAGGGGATATTGCAAAACATATAAGTGAAGCAAGGATGAATATTGCTCAGTTTATCGGTGCGGATCATGATTACGAGATAGTATTTACAGGAACAGGAACTGAAAGTGATAATATGGCAATACTGGGCAGTATCGCTTATTACAAAAATAAAAAACATATTATAACTTCAAGGGTCGAACATCCGGCAATACTTTCTCTGTGTAAAAAACTGGAGCGTGATGGTTACAGGATAACCTTTGTTCCCGTTGATAAGGATGGGAACCTGAATTTTGAATTTCTCAAAGAATCAGTTGATGATGATACTGCCGTGGTATCAATAATGCATGCAAATAACGAAACTGGCGTAATCTTCCCCATTGAAGAGATCGGTTCATTTCTGAAAGATAAGGGTATAACTTTCCATGTAGATGCTGTTCAGGCTGCTGGCAAAATCCCCATTGATGTTAACAGCCTGAATTGTGATTTGCTTTCCATATCGGGTCATAAGTTTCACGCACCCAAGGGTATTGGTGCCCTCTATGTAAGGAGAGGGACCAGGCTTAGGCCGATTTTATATGGAGGTCATCAGGAAAAGGGCAGGCGGCCAGGTACTGAAAATGTTCCGGGAATTGTTGCACTTGGTAAGGCTGCAGAACTTGCTTCGTTGCATCTTAAAGACAATACAAAGATGAAGAAATTAAGAAATAAACTTGAAACCGGAATAATTGATAAGTTTAAGAATGTAAGTATTAATGGGAATGTAGATGCCAGGGTTCCCAATACTACAAATGTTGGCTTTGAGTATATAGAAGGCGAGGCAATCCTTTTATACCTGAATGAAAAAAGAATTGCCGCTTCTTCAGGTTCAGCTTGCTCATCAGGTTCACTTGAGCCATCTCATGTTTTAAGGGCAATGGGTGTTCCCTTTACTTCTGCGCATGGTTCCATCAGGTTTAGTTTGAGCAGGTTTACCACGGAAAAGGAAATTGATTATGTACTGGAAGTTGTTCCCGATGTTGTAGAGAGACTTCTTGATATATCTCCCTATTGGGATAGTAAAAAGAAAGTGGGAATACCCGTAAACCTATAATATAAAAGTTTTTTAATCCTGTCTTTACACTTTAAAAAAATCTGTCTTGTCTTTAAGGGATTTTGCTATTTCTGATAACCCCTTTGCTTTTGTTGACATATCTTCAGAGCCCCTGGCATTGGACTGTGTAATTTCATTGATCAATGAAATTGATTTTACAATTTCCTCAAAGGCATTTTTCTGTTCCTCCGTTGAAATCTTTATCTCATCAGATTTATTTTTAACATCATCAGCTTTATCATTTACTGCTTCGTTTGATTCAAGCTGCTTTTGCATTAATTCGAATATCTGCTGCATCATGTTTGAGATTGTCGAAACCCCTTCGATTATTTCGCTAATTATATTTACGGTATTGTTTACTGTTTCCATACCTTTTGTAATTTCAGAATTGTTGCTCTGAATTAAAGAATCAATGCTTTTAATACTTATGGAAGTCTTATCTGCCAGCTTTGATATTTCATCGGCAACGACTGCAAAACCTCTTCCAAACTCACCGGCCCTTGCTGCTTCAATGGCCGCATTCAGTGAAAGGAGGTTTATCTGGTCAGAGATGTCATTGATGATTTCCACGATGCTGACCATTTCAGTAGAACTGTTGTTTATTACCCCCATATTGCTGTACATTACTTTGAGAGAATCCTCACCTTCCTTTGCCTGGCCGGAGATATTATTCGACAGGGATGAAGCATCTTTTATGCTATTGCCCATCTTGCTCATTTCACCTGCCAGTTCATTGATGTTGATTATTAAAGATGACATGTTATTGAATTGCTGACTTGCCCTGTTTGCAATATTTTCTATCGCAGCAGATACCTCTTCCACAGTGGCGCTTATCTCTTCAGCAGAAGCTGCCTGGTTTTGTGAGTTCTCTGAAAAAGAAACTGTTGATGTTAGCATATCACCTGAGGCATCGTTTATAAAATTAGTCGTTTTTTTAATATCATTTACTATGTTTCTCAGTTTTTCCCTGAATACATCTGTTAGAATTACCATCTCTGTTAACTCATCGGGTGCTATAATTTTCATAACTTTACATTCCCTGCAATCATTATGTTTTCCATTTATTATTGAGGGGCATTCAACTTTATTGTCGATTAAATTAGCATAAGAACCGACCTCAATGAAACAGGAGCAGTTATCCTTGCCAAACATATAACAATTTACTTCTTCACAGCCTTTAACCTCACTGCAGTTAACTTTTACCATGGGCAATTCTTCAGAGAGGTTTCCCGTTGTGAGGATTGATAGCCCATGTTTCATTTTGTCAATACCCTGCATAATTTTTTTACCGATAGAAAAGCCGGATACCAATATTACTATTACAACTAACAGAAAAACCGGGACAATTATTATTTGAAGAAATACTGATATATTGGTTCTTTCTCTCATGCTGGCCTTAACGTTAATATCATTTTCCCTAATATATTTACTAATGGTCTCTTGAATTGCTTTCAAATTTACCGCAAAAGCTTTATTATAAGTTTTGGTTTTACCTTTTTTATTTCCAATGGTTTTTATTCGTTTTACTGAGTCATGCAGTCTGTTGTGATATTTCTCAATGCCTGTCATTTCTTTCTTTAGTTGAGGAGATAATCTATCAAACCTTTTCAGTTCTACCATCTTATAATACCATTTGCCAAAACTACAGTTCTCGGGGGTTAGTTTATCCTTGAATTTCCTGTTGTTTAGAATCGATGTCAGCAGTTGATTCGAATATTCAAGCTGTTTGTAAATTGACAGGCTTACTTCAATCTGGTTGGTTTTTAAGGTATTAATTTTTTTATTGTAGGTCATGTTTGTTTTTACAAAGAGGAATTCAATGAAGAGTTGGATTATTACCATTAAAAGTGTTATTGCTACTATAGTAATTAGTGATTTTTTTATTGAAAGTTTCATGGAATTCTCCAATTCAAAATGGATTTATCGATTTTTTGCTTATTATAAATCTAATAAACAGTTATTTATTGTCAATCAACTTACATTTAATTATAATGTTAAATTGTTGTTAAATGTCTATTAAAAAAATCTGTTGATGAAAATGGGATTTTTTTATTTTAGTGAGGTTCTCGATTATTATAATCGGGGATAATTCAGGTTTAAGGAATGATTGAGGTACCAGGATAAATTGTGCTCTCTTTTATTGATGCTGGTAGAGAGTAGTTTGTTACCTGGCTACATCATTGATAAGTTTACCAAGAGTCTGGTCATGAGTAAGTATGGATTTCTGGTTTGCTTCGTAGCTCCTCTGAACCTCAATAAGATTAACCATTTCCGTGACAGCATTTACATTTGATTTTTCAATAAATCCCTGCTTAATCTTATACTGATTTGGAGGTAATGGAGGGCCTGAAAGCTCTGTTTCCCTGTAAAGGGAATTACCTTCTTTTTTTATTTCTCTGATATTTTCAAAATCAACGATTTTTAGTTTATCAATAACAACCGGTTCTTTCCAGTCATTATTATTCATGCCAACTACGTCTCTGGCTTCCCTTGAAATGGCATTATTAACCAGTATCTCGCCTCTTTCGTTGATCATAAAGTTGTTTTGCTGAATTTTTATTATGCCATTTTCACCCATGACAGGATATCCGTTATGGTTGACCAGTATTCCGTCATTATTTATAGTAAAGGAGCCGTTTCGGGTATACCTTTCCCCTCTTTCGGTATTAACTGTAAAAAAACCTTTGCCTTCAATTGCCATATCAAAATTATTTTCTGTTCTTTTAAGAGCTCCCTGGCTGAAAAGAGTATATACTTCATTTACCTCAACCCCGGTACCCAGTTTTCCAACAGTGGGCATAGTGTCATAAGAACCTACGGGAACAATTCCAAGGCCATCATCATTCAATCTCCTGATAATCATATCCGGAAAGGCTTTAAAGATTGTTATATCCTTTTTATACCCGTTTTTATCAACATTTGCCAGGTTATTTGCTATTGCATCGAGCCTGGCCTGTTGTGATATCATTCCACTGCTGCCGGTATATATTCCTCTAAGCATTTAGGAACCTCCTCCTTTTACCCTTACAATATCGGCACCTATGCTTAATAACTTTTGAGTTAAATTTTCATATCCGCGGTCAGAATGATAAATTCTTCGTATTTCTGTTTCACCCTTTGCGGCAAGGGCTGCCAGAATAAGGGCAGCGCCTGCCCTGAGATCAGACATCATTATCGGTGCTGAGGAGAGTTTTTTTACACCCCTTATAATTGCAACATTTCCCTCAATAGTAATATCTGCACCCATACGCCTCAGTTCAGCAATATGGGTGAACCTGTTTTCAAATATTGTTTCAATAACATTGTTAATGCCTGGAACTGTGGATGCCAGTGCTGTGATTGGGGCCTGCAGGTCCGTTGGGAATCCGGGATATGGCCTTGTCGATATTATTGTCCCGGTAAGATTCTTGGTTGGGCTGATGGAGACCCAGTTTTTATTTTTTTTAATTTTAAAATTCATTTCCTCAAGAGATAGGAGTAACGCTTCTAAATGCTCCGTGACTACATTTGTAATTTTTATATTTCCCCTTGTTATTGCCCCTGCCAGTAAATAGGTCCCGGCTTCAATCCTGTCCGGGATTACTGTATAAGTAGTGGGTTTCAGCTTTTTTACACCCTCAATTTCTATTGTTTCAGTGCCAAGTCCAGTGATTTTTGCGCCCATATTATTGAGAAAGTTCCCCAAGTCTACGATATCCGGTTCCATTGCACAGTTCTCAAGAACCGTTTTTCCTTTTGCAAGGCTGGCTCCCATCAAAAGATTTGCCGTTGCGCCTACAGATACTGTTCTCATTGTATATACGGCGCCTTTCAATTGGCTAGTCCTTGCTTTTACATAACCGTGCTTGAGTTTAACATCAACGCCCATTGCTTCAAATCCGGAAAGGTGAATATCGATGGGTCTGGCCCCGATTGAACATCCCCCGGGCAGTGAAACATCAGCTTCTCCGATCCTGGCGAGAAGGGGGCCCATTACATAAACAGATGCTCGCATTGTTTTTACCAGCTCGTAGGGGACTTCATTATTTTTTATGGATTTCGTATTAATTTTAAGTAAGTTTTTTTTAATATTAAAATCATGTTCAACGCCAAGGTATTCCATTACCTTCAGTATTGTTCTAATATCTTTTAAATTGGGGACATTTTTAAGAGTTGTTTCTCCATTTGCCAGCATGCTGGCCACAATTATGGGGAGGGCAGCATTTTTTGCTCCTGAGATTTTAACTTCACCGGAAAGTTTTTTGCCGCCTTTAATTTTATAGTAATCCAACCTGTTTCTCCTTAACGTAGTAGTCTCAAATTTATTTTCTTATATCTTTTTTAATGTCATTTTTAATATCATCTATCTCACTTTTCAATTTAAAAATTTCTCTTCCCATATTTTTCATTGAAGAGATTGCTTTGCCGCCTCCAAAAATAACAATTATTATTACGGCAATAATTACTACCTCAAGCCAGCCCGGAAATGTCATGGAACCCTCCTGTATAAACAAGTGCGAATAAGTAAGATAATATGGAAAAATTTTATAAAAGAGATTAAAAGTAAAGAATAATTTCCGCTTGAAAAGAAATTCTTTTATTAACCCCGGGATATGTTGTTTATTTTAGAATTCTATGGGCCCCTTATCTAAAAGGGATATATATTATTCTCCCGGGGCGAATGTTTTGAGGTCTTCTGATTTTATTGTATCTTAAAATTATTCTCGTTGACCGTTTGTATTTCCGGGCAATTTCTGAAATTGTATCTCCCCTCTTTACAATATATTTACTTACCCTTCTGTATTTGTATCTGTATCTATATAGTTTTTTACTGTACTTACTGAGTCTTTTGATACCTTCAACGGGCATTCTAAATGAATACTTCTTTGTATTGGGAGGGAGATATTTTTTTTTGAGTTCCGGATTATATTGTAACAAAATGTTTAGTGGAATTTTTGAAAATTTTGAAATATATTTAATATTGGCGGGATAATTGAACGTCACATTTTTTGTTATGTATGTTGTTGGTTTTTCAATTTCTTCATGTATACCGAAGAGCTTCTGATTTTTATATATAATTACAAGGGCAATAAATTTTGGCAGAAATTCACTAGTTTCCTTTCTCAATGCTCCGGAGTCACTTAATTCCCAAAAATTTTTTGTGCCCGTTTTTTTTATGGCCCTGTAAACATGTATGTTTCCCCCGTTATATGCGGCAAGTGCCAGTTCCCAGGATCTAAAAAATCTATATGAATTTTTAATATGCCTGATCGCAGCAATTGTCGATTTTTCAATATCCCTTCTTTCGTCTATCCACCTGTTTCTCTTTAGGCCCAGCGGCTTTGATGTGTTTGGAACAAATTGCCACAGTCCCACTGCGTTGCTTTTTGATACGGCGAATGGGCTAAAGCTACTCTCAAGAAGCGGGAGAAGGGATATCTCAATTGGAACATCCTTGTTCTTTGTAAATATCTCCCGGATTATATCATGGTAAATGTATGACCTTCTTATTGCATTCTTTAAAAAGTTTCTACCTTTTGTCAGGTATAGAAAGATAAACTTTCTAACTTTCTTTTTTCTGCAGATTGATAAATCATTTATTGATTGAAAAATTTCTTTGCTCTTTAATGGAGGGAGAAAGTGTATGTCTCTTTCGGGGATAAAACTTTGTAGTTTTAAATTATCTTTTTTGTCAGTCGGATTTATAATCATTTTGTAAAGGTCCCAGGAAAGAGCCTCATTGGTATGGCCAAATATGATTGATATAATTATCAGGGCAGCTATTATTATGTTATTAAATTTCATATAAGTGTAACACGATTTTTTGTTAAGATTTTCAAATGAAATAAAAAAATATTATAATCAACATTGCATTTATTAACCTGAATATTTTGCAACAAATGCAATTTATCAATTCCCATAATTCAGGTACATCAAAGGAATATAAAACAAATATATAAATGGACACCTAGAAGTATATCAAAATTAATAAAAAAAATAGTTGTATTATTTTTCATTATAGTATAAATGTAATTTGGTGGAAATGATTTTTGAGATTA
>JBHPHB010000005.1:0-43307 GCA_042569985.1 Spirochaetota bacterium
AAATAAGAAATAATTCAGGACAATTGCCAAATTAAATACACAGGTATAATTAATAAAGCATGAATATTAAATATACATCAAGGTTTGAAAGGTTTTTATATAATACTTGCGAGATAGGGGAATGTTTTATTGATAAAATTAGACAGGCCCAAAAGCATATTTATATTGCCAATTGGCTTTTTGATCCTTCGGAAGATGAAAAAGAGCTCATCCTGTCAAAATGTGAAGAGGGTGTTAAGGTATTTGTAATTACCTTTGATAACATTACCTATGATATAAAAAAAAATATTATTAAACACGAAAATTTCCAGATTAAGCATGTTAAGTACTCTCACTATAACCCTCTTCGCAGATTTATTATGAAGCTGGAAAGCAGGTTTCACCTGATGTTTACTAATAGAAAAGAAAAGTTCCAAAAAGACCAGCTTGATTGTATCTATAGCATGCACCAGAGATACGCATTAATTGATGATAAATGCTTCATTCTAAGCGGCACTGATTTTTTCCAAAATGATTCATTCTATCTTCATGAAACTGCTATTCAATTCAATGAGCCGGGGAAGGATATTATAAGTTTTTGCAAAGAAAATTTTGAAACAGATGGTGATGCTTCAATAAGGAGTAATTATTTTTTTGGGAATTTTAAAGAGTTTAATACGGAATTTAAGGCTATTAAATCTATCATCGAAAATACTGAAAAATTTCTATTTATCTCTCAGCAGTATTTTAATGTTTATTCCAATGAAATTGGAGGCATTATTGCAGATTTAGTAAAGAAGAAAGATGAAGTAAGAGTGGTATTCGTTGTGGAAAGTGATTTTATTGATGAGCCTTCGTTTTTCTACCAGGGTTATTTTAAATCCATGCTTAATCTTTCCATGAAGTTTTTTAAGCATAAATTAACGGGAAAGCAGCTGGAGCGGTTACTGATATGCAGTGTAAGAGAAGTTGGAGGCAAACCTTTCTTTAACCATTCCAAGCTGATTGTCAGTGACCATTCTAAACTCATTTTGACATCTTCCAATTTTCACAGCAATAGTTTTGTTGAGAACAGGGAGAGGGAATTGGGCACGCTTTTAATTGACGGTAGTGTGGAAATGATTGAGCGCAAACTGTTTGAGATGTTCACGGGGGAAAAAATAAATGACAGCGGGGAAATCTTTCGGGCGATTAATGAATCTAAAAATATAAAGATACTGTGGAATGAATTCTATCCGAAAAAGGTATTATATAGCATTTTATACTTTTTTATGTTTATTACATGATTTGGTATGGGGTTATCTTTTTTTGCCAATGGCGTAATAATATCCATTGAAAAGAAATTCCTTTTTTTTAATATCTTCACATTCCTTTCTCATAAGTTCAAACACCCTGCGGCTGTTATCATGGCCCTCTTTTGTCCCTCCGTATGGACGTGCGATGGAAATTATCAGTGGGTTGAAAATGCTCCAAAATCCAGTGGCGGACTGCAAATCACCTATGATGATTTCACCCTTTTGCTTAACTGAATTGATGAGATTGTAAAAGGCATCTTTATAATTTGGAATGATGGACAGCCCAAGAGTGCATATACATGCATGGGCCTTTTTGTTGAAATGACTGGAATAATCAAAGGCGGCTGCATCGGCCTGTATGAAGTCAATGTTTTTCCAGCCATTATTATCTGCAAGCTCCGCGGACTGGTCCAGCATTGTCTGTGAAAAATCCATGGCAATAATTTTACCTTCGGGGCCTGTTTTTTCCATAATATAGGGGAGGTCGTTTCCGGGTCCGCAGCAGAAGACCATAACGGTATGTCCTGCTTTTATGGATGAGTTATTTATGGCCCTGCGCCTGTAAAGGTTGAATAGTGGTGATTTTTTATAGAATAGGGGAAGTTTCCGGGAATATTTATTTTTTATAAGCTCAGTGTCAATCATTTTGATCTCCAGAAAATATATGCCCCTATACAATTAAGGACATGTGATTTGCAATGGCACTGTTAATTCTGTCAGGATACTGCCCGCTGTCAATAAAATATCAATGACAGCAGGGCTTTTGGGGGCTACAGTCGGGTACTGAAGACAAACCCGCCGGGATAAAGAGTAAAATGCCAGTTGTTTTCAATTCCTTCATCAACTGATATATCTTTCCCATAGTATTTCTTCTGATATCTGGCCCAGTCATCACCTGCACGTGTGGGTTGGGTCCATATCATGGCTTCTGCAACTGCAAATCCCGAGGCAAAGTTAATGAGGCCCGTTTTCCATGAATCGCTTGTTTTTGTGCATTGCCAGGTAATGATGCCTCCCGTGGCATTAAGAACAAATACGATGACATGCTTAAGCCAGCCCCTTCCTCTCTTTGCCCTGTGTGCAGAAAGCTCCATGAGCCTTTCGGCCTCTTTAAGCTTTATGGAAAGTTCACCGTCAGTTTCCTGTGAAAGTTCAGACAGGCTTCCCGGTGCATAAGCCGGTGTGAAGGGAATAATTAAAAGCATTGCCACGCCCAGGGCTGATTTCGAGCCTCCCACAATATAATTGACCCTGTCATCTTTGCCGGGCCATGAATATTTGCCGGCAACCCCGGAAAGAGTATATTGTCCAATTGTGAGAGATGAATATATGGAGATCCAGCCATACCACCATAGTTGTGCGCTAAATTCACCCTTGTTAAGAACATTCTGAATGTATTGAATTTTTTCTTTTGCCCTCACATCTGTTTTTCCCTGGGAGTATAAAGCGGATGAGAAAAACATTATTAATATGGCAAAGGTGCATGCTTTTGTTTTAAAATTATGGCGTATCATAATCCCTCCTGCTGGTAGTCATAATCAATTAACAGGATGCTATTACGTTATTGAGCCGATGTCAAGCATGATTTTTGGGTAAAAGAATGTATTTTTAGCTTGAAATAGTTAGAAAGGTATAATTAATAGATAGATAATATTTTGTAAGATTAGATGTAATAAGTTCGATGGAGGAATGACATGTTTAAGTTTATTTTAACTGTATTTATTATCTCAATATTTTTTTTGTCGCATAATGTAAAAACATCTGCAGATGAAGCTTGTAATGATTATGAGCCTGGTTATACTGACAACCTGCCAAACGCTACCAGTTTTCTATATGATAAAAAAGATCCCCTTCGCTATTCACCCCAAAAGGCATTTGACAAAAAAATATCAACTTCATGGGTTGAGGGTAAAAAGGGGGACGGCATAGGTGAAAAGATTGCCTTTCCGGTTAAGACATTAAAAAAAATAAAGATATTTCCAGGTTACGGTGATAAAAAATATTTTAAAAAGAACAACCGCGTCAAAAAGGCAAGTTTGAAAATCTATGAGATTAAACGGGTAATACATCATCAGTGTGCCAGTTCATTTGAATTAGGGAAATTAATAAAGAACAAAGTGCTGAATTTTGAGGATAAAATGGCTTATCAGTCATTTGATATAGGTGTGACAAAACAGAGATCAGCTGGATATGCAGTGATAATTGAAATACTTAGTGTGTACAGGGGCACAAACTGGAGAGATACCTGTATAGCCGAAATTGGAACAATTGAATAAAGGGATGAAAATGCAAAAAGAAAAGGGAATTTCAGTTGGTGAAAGGCTAAAGTATTCCTTCGATAATTTTATGGCATCCGGGCCAAGGTCAATATTTTTGGCACTGCTTTTTATGTTTTTCATAGCATTTGTTCTCACATCTGTCCTTAGAACAGCTGTGGATTTCGCCTTTTTCAATAAATATTCAGATACAGGTTTATGGAACGGCCTGTGGCTTAATTTTCTTCAGATTACAGATCCCGGGGCCATTATGGAGGATGGCAAAAGCCCCGTTGCCATGAAGGTTGTGGGTATCATAACAACTCTTTTGGGGCTAATCTTTTTTTCAGCCCTTATCGCCTTTATAACATCTCAATTGAGTATAAAAATTGAGATTTTGAAAAAGGGCAGAAGCAGGGTAGTAGAGGAGGGACACATTCTTATCCTTGGTTGGAATAAAATGGTTGTTGAAATTATTGAGGAACTCATCGAAGCGAATGCTTCGGAGAAAAAGTCTGTTATCGTAGTTCTTTCGGCAGAATCAAAGGAGGATATGGATGATGTATTGAGTTCACGAATTGATGACCGCAAGACCACAAGGCTCATAACCCGTAACGGCATGATAAGTTCACTGGAAGACCTGGAAAGAGTGGCAATTGAGCAATGCAGGTCGGTAGTTATTATCCCTGAATGCAATGAATCAGCATCACATGAAGACAGGATAATATCTGATGCCAAGGTATTAAAGGCGGTATTGGCAGTAGTGGCGGCAAATAAAAGGAAAGAAAGCAGGCCCAACATTATTGCCGAGATGTTTGATAAGACTAAAAGGGATGTCTTAATCAACCTTGACCCTGATCACATAACAATGCTTGATTCTGAAAATATTGTCGCCAGGATCATTGTTCAGACTTCACGCACAACAGGTCTTGCCTTTGTTTATGATAACATTATGGGGTTCGGCGGATCGGAAATCTATTTTTACAACAGGGATTGGGACGGGCTGACGTTTGGTGAACTTAAATTTCATTTCATGGAAGGCATACCCGTGGGTTGTTTGTCCGAAAATGACAAACTTCGCATGAATCCTCCCCCGCAATATAAGATGAAAAAGGGGGACGAAATTGTAATTATTGCCGATGATGATTCAACTATCAGGTATGAAGAATCTCCAATTGAAGATTTAAAGTATAATGTGAAAAGTCATAAGTCAAAAAAAGGAAGGAGAAAAAAGAGAATTGAAAAGGAACTTATCGTAGGCTGGAACTCAAAAGCTGAAATTATTATTGAAGAATACAATAATTATATCCAGTCAGGTTCGGTAATTGATATAATGCTCACGGCAAATGAAGAAGAGGGCCGGCAAAAAATTAATGCCCTAAAGAAAAAACTTAAGAGGATTAAAATTAAAGTGTTTGATTTAAATCCCCTGGACATGAAGGATCTAAAAAAAGTCCACCCTGAAAAGTATGATAATGTTATACTGTTAAACCGCATTGAAGATGATACGGAAAAACTGGATTCGGCAACAATAACTACTCTCCTTCTTTTGAAAAAGCTGTTTTCAGATTGCCAGAAGAATACAGGCAAAAAGGTGAAGACCCAGTTGATAACAGAGGTGATGAATTCCAATAACCTTGAGCTGGTAACCAGGACAGGTGTTAACGACTGTATTATTTCTTACCAGATGATATCGAAAATAATCGCCCAGGTTGCTGAAAACCCCAATATTCTCAAGGTTTACAGTGTTATATTTTCACATAGGGGAGGAGAAATATATCTTAAACCACTTTCGCAGTATCTTGAGAAAATTCCTCATTCTATAACTTTCATCGAATTAATGATGCTTGCCGAAAAGCGTGGGGAGATCCTCATTGGATACAGGTTTATTGATGATGAATATAATATTAAGAAAAACTTCGGCATTGAGGTCAACATAGCCAAGGATGAAATCATTAACCCCAAAGCAGGTGACTGCATGATTGTCCTTGCCGAGGATGAATTATAGAAGAGGTTTATTTACCGTTATTTTTTTTTGTTTGCAAACTTTCTTCGAAGTGCCTTAAGGTCTTTGGGTCCGTCAATATCGTTTTCCCACCTTGAAGCATTTTTAGTTATCATTACATATGACCCGGCAAATTCGCTTAAATCTATCTTAAATACATCCGATACAACCTGAATGATTGCATCTATCATGTTGTTTTGGTTGATACACTTTTGCTTTATCTGTCTTATTACATTAAAGTTCTTTGTTTTCCATAAGGAATAGAGTATTTTTGAGAATGAACTTGGGGTTAAAGCCTTCCTCATATTGTATATGAAGTTAACAGCCTTGTACTCGATGAGTTTATCCTGGGATTTATGCTTGATGAGAGCACCGGAATTGCCAACTCTTGCCTGGTAATCTTCAAAACCCACAAAGCTCTTTAGCTTGCCCTTGTTTTGGCCCCTTTTAATATATTTAATCCTGTGCTTTAGCCAGTTGTCATCCATATCTTCGAATTTTACTATACCAAAAAGCATTCTTGAGATAATACCCCTGTGGTCTTTCTTTATACCTATTATGGAATTGTATAATTCGTGAATCCATTCAACATCTTCAGTTTGAATTCTTGGAGTGTCGCCAAAAAAAACATCAACCCTGTCCCCGTAGTCCATATGGTTATAATAAAAATCATTCCAGTGGCCGCCAACAGATTCTGTCATCTGCTTTAAAACAAGATTGGGATAGTTGTCCACATCTATGGTATTCTTGATGATTTCAATGTCATTGTATAAGAAGATTTTATCGTATATTTTCCTGCCATTTATTTGTGCTCCATAAACAGCATCAAGGACATACTGAATTATGGGTTTGCCTGCAAGGGTATAGAGAAACTTATTTTTGCCAATATATATCTCATCCCCATCATAGGTTTCGATAATTTCTTTTTTTCTCTTGATTTTGATCTTGTGGTCAACTTTATCATAACCAGCGAGAATTAATGCGTTTGGTTTCCCCATCCTTTTGTGTTTTCCTTAATCTATAATGACTAACTTGTAAAATTTAACATTAAGATATTTATTATTTTTATGTGTTAAAGTACAAGTAAAATTTTGTATTTTTTTGATATACTAATTATACATGTATTATTGAGATAATTAGCCACAGAGGCACAGAGACACGGAGAAGAAAAAAATTTTATTAATTATATTATGCTGGAATTTTCATAAAACATTTATGTTCCAGTGAAATAAAATAAATTACCACAATTCAAAATAGAAATTGATCATGATAAATAGCACTTGAATTGAACCAACTTTTCAATCCCTCTGTGTCTCCGAGCCTCTGTGGCTTTTTTTATCTTTATTATTCCTCAGATAAGTCGGTAAAGGAAATCCGGGGGACAAAGCGGACAATGTAGTAAAGGCCGAAAAGAAGAGAAGGGGCCAGGCAAAGCCAGGACAGGTTCTTTGCCAGTGGAAAAGCACCGGCCTGCCATGCAAGTATTACAGCGGCCATTGTTAAGGACTGCAAGAGAAGTTTTATAAGTTTTGCCCTGTATGGGAGTACCAGGTCTGTCATGGAAATGTGGTTTTCAATGCCAAGTTGTGCAAGTTCAAAAGATATGGCAACAGCTGCCCAGACATACTGGTATAGCCCAAGTACGGCTGGCACAAGGGGCACAATAATACTTATAATCGAATTGAGCATTGATACGGTGAAAAGATTTTTCTGGTTTGATTTCAATAAACCTGCCATTGTGGGCTTCAGGGCAATATACATATATTCAATTCCGGAATATACCGTAAAGAGCATCATAAAAATAAATAAGTATAGAATAACATCATAAGTGGGAAGTGCAAGCCTTCCTATTGCAAGGGAATCCAGGCTTAGAGCACCTATTATCCAGGCCAGGCTTAGTTTCCTGGTGCGTATCCAGAAAAAAATCATGAGAAACGTGATTACAACAGCGGCAGTTCCGATAATTGCTTCAAAAAGAATGAGGTTGTCCCAGGTGATGTAAAGCAGTAAAAGAACACCGGATCCCCAACCCTGAACATTTGTTTTATACTTACCCATGTCTGATGTTTTTATGGCGCACTTTGCAACTGCTGACAGTGACCGCAATTCAGTGATAATGCTTTCCCTCAACAGTACCAGAGGGACAGGCCAGAAGGGGACGAGTCCCCACTGGGCAGCAGTAAGAAAAGTTGCAATTGTAAATATTTTATCGGAAAGGGGGTCAAGAAATTGACCAAAATCGGTTGAACCGTATTTCCTGGCAAAATAACCGTCTATATAATCTGTAACGCCTATTATAATAAAGGCGATGAGGGCAATTACAATGGGCATTGTATTTTCCGGAGGGGCATTGAGTGTTGGTTTGGGCTGCTTCAGAATAATCCAGCATGGGAATAATACGGAAACAATGCGGAATATGGTAACCCAGTTTGCAATACTTTTTTTGGAAAATAATTTATTTGTCATTGAAATCTCATGATAATATTATATTATTTATAGTCAAATATAAGTTGTGTTGAAGGATAAATTTATTCTTTTTGAATATATTATCATTTCTTATTATTATGGATTATTGTCAAATATATTATACCTTTTTTTTCATGGATTAAAAAAATATAGAAATCTGGAAGCATGGGATGTAAGAAAGTGTTTCTCCCTTATAATCGATATTAGTGTGATTAGAAAATGTGGAAAAGTGTAATTAAACATAATATAAATGATTTGACAAAAAATACAATTATTTAAAATAATCCTGAATATTTTCGTTTTTATATTAAATGTAAAACAACAAGATCTTGAGTGGGTAAGGCTAATAATGAAGATTTCACTTGAATTATCTGAATTACAGAGAAAGTTTATTGAAGACCATCCCGATTTTAATCTTCAGGAATGGTTTCATAATAGTTTGAACAAAAAGATCAAAGTAAAGGCAGATAAAATCAATGTGATAATTGCCGCAGCCGGATATGATACACGCATATCTCAGATTGATGCTGATATTCCGAAGGCAATGCTCAAGGTTAAGGGTAAAAGTCTTCTGGAAAGACAAATAGAAATGTTTAACAGCATGAATATTAATGACATTTCAGTTATCAGGGGATTTAAAAAAGAACAGATCAATTTGCCCGACATTAACTATTATGATAACAATGATTATGAAACCACCGGTATTCTTTACTCTTTCTTTCTTGCTTCGGAAAAAATGACAGAGAAAACATTATTATCCTATGCCGATGTATTCTTTGAAAGGGACATTGCGGAAAAGTTAATATATGAATCTTCTGATTATGCCATTGTGGTTGATATGTCCTGGCATGATAATTATCATAGCAGGCTTGAGCATACGATAAGTGAGGCTGAACTTGTTGAGGTTAAGGATGATTTCGTTACAGCCATTGGCAACAACATCCCCATTGAATCGGCTTATGGAGAATTTATCGGCCTTGCGTCTTTTTCGCAGAGGGGAGCTGTGAAGGCTAAGGAGCTGTACAAAAAAACACAGGAAATAAAAGGCAAAAAAATTAAGGAAGCTTCCTTGTCGGATTTTCTTTGTGCGCTCATTGAAGATGGAGAAAAAATTGTCCCCATTGGCATCCACGGCGGATGGTTTGAGATAGATACTTTTGAGGATTTTCGTAAGGCCTGGGTAAGGGTGCCATGATGAAATACTTAAAACTGCTAATTGCTTTGCAATTCAGTTAAGTTTAGCAAATATTAATTTCAAAAAGGAGAATGGTTGTGAAAAAGCTATTTATTTTATTTTCTTTAACATTGGTGATTTTTGCTTCTTGTGCAAAAAAAGCAACTGACGTAAATACGCTTAACATGGTTTTCGTACCCGCAAGTGAAAAGTCAGATGCAAATTCATTTAAATCATTAATGGCTATTGTAACCAAGCTGACAAAAGTTAAGTTCAACTTTATAAAGGTAACTGATTATAATGCTGCCGTTGAAGCTATGCGTTCAGGAAGGGCGGACATTGCATGGTTTGGAGCAGCAACATATGTTATAGCTGCGGATCTTGCAAATGCAGAAGCCTTTGCCGCGGGAATTCCCAAGGGTAAGAAGGATGCAGGTTATTATACTTATTTTGTAGTAAAAAAAGACAGCCCATATAAGCAATTAAAGGATGTTAAGGGTACAGTTATTGCATTGAATAACATTGGTTCCACCAGTGGTGATTATATTCCCCAGGTAGAACTGTTAAGGGCCGGGCTTAACCTGAAAAATAAAAAGCATTTTAAAAATGTTATGTATGCGGGAAGTCATGATGCATCGTTATTAGCAGTTGTAAACGGACAGGCGCAGGTATGTGCAACTTCCAGCCATAATTATTATGGAAGAATTAAAGACGGCACTATAAAAGCTGATTCTATAAGAATTCTGCAGAAGTCCAGAAAAATTCCTCCGGCTCCCTTAGCTTATTCAAAAAAGATACCAAAGGATGTACGTGATAAAATAAAGAAGGCCGTACTTGAAGCACATAAGCATGGCAAGATCAGCGGCTGGGGCGGAGAAATGGAAAAGTATGTTTCCGTTGAGGACAAGGATTTTGACCTTATGAGAGATGTAAAAAAAATTATTGAGAGCAGTAAAAAATAGTGCTTAGATTAGAAAACCTGAATAAAACATTTTCCAGCAATACTGTTGCGCTGGATAATTTTAACCTGGAAATCGGGGCCGGGGAGTTTGTTGTAATCCTTGGTCCCAGCGGTTCCGGGAAAACAACATTCCTCAGGACTATTAATGGGTTGGAAAGTCTGGACAGCGGTAAGATCTATTTAGACGGTAATGAAATAACTAATAATACTACCACTGATTACAGGAAAAGTTTCGGTATGATTTTTCAGCACTTCAATCTCGTTGAGAATTTAACGTCCATATTAAATGTGCTTTCCGGTTCGTTAAACAGGTTAAACAGCTTTTATTCTCTTTTCTATTATTTTCCCAGGGAATTAAAGCTTAAAGCACTGGAATGTCTTGACAGGGTTGATCTCCTGGAAAAGGCATATGAAAAGGTTGAAAATCTTTCGGGCGGTCAGAAACAGCGTGTGGGAATTGCCAGGGCAATTATGCAGGAGCCTTCAATAATTCTTGCAGATGAGCCAATTGCAAATTTAGACCCCATGATTTCCTATGATATTTTGACATTGTTGAAAAACATATGCATAAAAGAGAATATATCAATTATTTGCAATTTGCACCAGGTGGATTTTGCCCTTCAATTTGCCGATAGAATTGTCTGTATTGCCGAGGGTAAACTGGTCATTGATGAAGCAGCTTCAAAATTAAATTCTGAAACAATTCACCAGGCATACCAGGGAAAGAACATGGGTATGTTTTTTGAGAAGAAATAATTAAACGATAAAACTATGAAAAAGAATGATATTGATTTAAGATCTTACGTAAGGCCTCAATGGGGGTGGAAGACCTACCTCTTTATTTTTATCACCACTGTAATTCTGGTTGTTACAGCCATACATCTTAAGCTGGATTTTGTCAATGTCATACTCAATGCCTGGAAATATATTTCGGATACAGTGAGCAGGATGTTTCCTCCTGATTTCAGTAATTTCGGTGAACTGGTATTGGCAATGGTGGAAACTGTGGAAATTGCAATATGGGGAACTTTTATAGCGATTGTTCTTTCAGTTCCACTGGCATTATGTTCAGCAAGAAATATCGCTCCCCATCCAATAATATATTTCATATCCAGGATAATTATTGTATTCTTCAGGGCAGTTCCTGAATTTATACTTGCCATGTTTCTTGTTATATCGGTTGGCTTTGGCGCAATATCAGGCGTACTTGCTCTGGGGCTCCATACAATGGGATTCTTGTCTAAATTCTATGCCGAGGAAATGGAGCATGTGTCAACAGAACCCATTGATGCTCTAACTGCAACAGGTGCAGGCAAGTTCCAGATAATAATGTATGCAGTTGTTCCCCAGGTTGTTCCCGCTTTTATTGCATATAACCTTTATATCCTTGACCGGAATGTCAGAATGGCTACAATGCTTGGAATTGTAGGTGCAGGTGGTATTGGATATGAATTGATATCTTCATTCAGGATGTTTAAATATCCGAAAGTTACGGCCATTATTTTTATAATTTTTATAGCCATCCTTATCATTGATATGGCTTCAGGATGGGTAAGGAAAAAAATTGTAGATTAAAAGGAGTAATGTCATGTCAAAAAATATTATACATGTCACTGTATTTATCCGAACGTGGGGTAATGACAGCAATATATTAGAGGCAATGAAATCGAACAGCCACATTATTTCAATTTATCATATAATGGGCAAGCATAGCTATCTTGTTGACGCTAATTTTGATGATAAGAAACAGCTGAGTGACTGGATTAATTACATTAAATCCATATATATATCAGAGGGCGTGCCTGCCGTAATGTCACTCCGTACACAAAAGGTTATCAATATAAATAAGCAGAAAAAGGACTACACACTTGACGACTACATGGCGCTTAAGAATAAACAGCATTTTTTCGTTGAAATTGACAACCCACACCATGACGAAATTCTCATGGGCCTTTTAGTGAAAAGTCCCATAGTCCACTCAATTCTTCATGTCCAGGGGGAGAGCTCATTCATAATTGAATTGATTTTAAAGGATTACACTGAATATACCGACCTGCTTGGCAGCATTAAGGATATTAATACCATTCATCATATTGAGACATTTGAGGTAATTTCAGTAATTAAATACCGGAACAAGATTTTAGATGCCCATGATAATGTCATATTACCCGGAGAAGACAACAGGGAGCTCTTTACCCTGTAGATAACCCGCCAGATTATAACCCGCTCATTTTAATCTAACGTATGACGGGATATCCATTTCTGATCCAACCCACAATGCCGTATCTCAGATTATATATTTTCTTGAACCCCCTGTCTATGAGTATCTTGGATGCAACGGTGCTGCGGTTTCCCGTGGCACAGTAGATAAAAATTTCACGGTCTTTGTATGGCTCCAGTTGGGATATCTTCTGCTGAAGTATTTGTATGGGCATCAATTTTGCATTTTTAATGCGAACCGAATTATATTCACGTGGTGTGCGCACGTCCAGTATGAGAGGGCTTATATTTTTGATTATCTGGTCAGCTTCCTGTGACAGGACTGCTTTGTAGTGGGGCTGGGTGTATTCTATGACATTAATCGTTCCCGATTGCCCGCCCACTTTTATTTTGAATGAACCGGCTTTTTTCATTTTTATATACTTTTTCCGGCCATTTTTAACGGGGTATTTTTTATTGATTTTCAGTTGAGGAAGTATTACACTGTACGAGTTTTCCTTTTCCAAAACAGGAACAATATAATCACCACGGAAAACCTTGATTTTTATCTTTTTATTCTTAGAAACGTTAATGTGTCGCAGGCCGTTTTTAAGAACACCGTCAACATTGCTTATATTTTTAGTTGTACCCGCTTTTTCAATACAGCCGGTAATCAATATAGCCGCGATAATTAGTGAAATAAAATAATTTAATTTCATAATAAACTCTCCAATTGCAATATTTATTTTTCTATATAAATAATTTTGATGCTCCGAACTATAAAATGTTACAAAGTATTAGTAATTTATTTAATGCTAAAATACTTCTTTTTAATTAATTAACTGAAATACTTGACTTTTAAACATATATCAAGCCATTTATTAAACATGGCAACTAAAATAATGTCTGATACTGAAAATCAGCAAAATCATCTTCACTGGCAATAATAGATTACATGTCTAATATATCTTGTTAAGGGGGAAATTATGGATGGAAACAGTAATATGAACAGAAGAACTTTTCTGAAAACCATAACTGCAATAGGTGCCGGTTCGGCCCTTTCAATAACATCATGCAAAAAGGAGAATAAACCGGTTCAGAAGGATAATGCAGGGAAGTTTCCTCAAGTGCCAAAGCGAATACTGGGGAAAACGGGAATAAAGGTTCCCTGCCTTTCCCAGGGTATAATGTACAACCTCATTGAAAGGCAGGTGGTCCTTCATAACAGCCTGAAGTGGGGAATTAATTTCATTGATACATCCAATTCATATGCCGGGGGGAACAGTGAACTGGGAATAGGAAAATTTATAAAGAACAACCGGGATATTCGAAAAGAGCTTATCATTATGACAAAAGAGTCAAATTCAAAAAGTATCAATGATGTTGAAAAATGCTTACAGCTGTCATTGAAAAGAATGGAAACCTCATACATTGATATCTATTGTGGAGTACACGGTTTACCGGACCCTTCGGGTCTCACAAAGGACCTTGGGAAGTGGGCAGAAAGCGCAAAGAAGAGAAAGCTCATAAAGTCGTTTGGTTTTAGCACGCATAAGAATATGGCTAAATCTCTTATGGCAGCATCAAAACTTCCATGGATTGATGTTGTGTTTACAGCTTATAATTTTAGGCTCATGCAGGACAGGGAAATGCAGGATGCAATTGAGGCATGCCATAAGGCAGGTAAGGGGATTATCGCCATGAAAGTCCAAGCCATGAAGGTGAGGGACAGAGGAGAAGAAGAGCTTGTGAAAAGATTCATGAAAGGCGGATATACGGAGGGCCAGGCAAAAGTTAAAGCGGTTTTGAGTGATAAAAGAATCAGTTCTGCAAATATTACAATGGGAAACTCCGCACTTATCACAACCAATGCCTCTGCAGTTGTTGATCCGTCAGAGCTCTCTTTAAAGGACATGCGGTTTCTAAGAAAACACGCGGCTAAAACAAAGAGTACTTACTGTGCCGGTTGCGCCAGTATCTGTGAAAATGCTGTTTCCGAAGTTCCATACATCAGTGATATTATGCGATATCTCATGTATAGTAACAGTTATGGAGAAGAGGACATGGCAAAAAAACTTTTTTCTGAAATTCCCGTAAATGTGCGAAGCATGCTTTCAGATATTGATTTCAGTAAATCAGAGAGGAATTGCCCCAACGGGCTTCCCATAGGTTCACTTATTAAAGAGGCGGTTAGAAAGTTATCATGAAAAGGTATTTTGTGCAGGCATTCTCGGTACTTACAGTTTTAGCAATACACTGTATATATTCCGTATGGGATATATATACAGTTGCCTCAAGATATGGCGAAGTCCCCATTTCAGATCTATTAATGACATACCTTAGTAAGTTATGGGTTGTTGGCGGATTGGCCTGGGCCCTGGCAGCAGCATTTCTTGTATATGTTGTTTCAAAATATATTCAGACAGGCGATGCCAAAGAGATATTGAGAGGGTTAATGGCACCGGTTATTATTTTTGTTGCAGCGTATTTTCTTCTCGGGTGCGGCGGCCCGCTCTATTATTTTTATATAAAGAATTTTGGTTGGTTCTATGGTTTTTTTATAGATTTTATTGTCCTGCTTCTTGTATTAATATCAACAATAATGGGGTATGTTCGAATTTCAAGAAGAACTGGGTAAATTGGAATTAATATTCAAATGATTCAACCTTCTTTTTCAGCTCTTCGGCAATACTCTTTATCCCCTCTGAATTTCCTGCCATTTCCTCTGCACCTGCGGCATTCACCTGCGTAAGGTCATTTATGTGCGTAACAGATTTTACTATTTCGGTGGAGGCATTTTTCTGTTCCTCAGATGCTTTCTGAATCTGATCTGAGCGTTCCTTTACCATCTTGGCATCAAGGTTGATGGTTTCATTTGCTTCGACCTGTTTTTTCATATAACCGTTTATGTTATTAACCATTTCATTTATC
Source organism: Spirochaetota bacterium (assembly GCA_042569985.1). Taxonomy (GTDB): domain Bacteria; phylum Spirochaetota; class UBA4802; order UBA4802; family UBA5550; genus JBHPHB01. Next base: position 15,266 of record JBHPHB010000005.1, read on the forward strand.
ATGTTAATGCCCTCTAAAAATTCGGAAATTGTACCAATAGTATTTTTAACATTAATAATTCCATTGTCTATCTCATCTTCGCTTGATTTTATTAAAGTGTCAATTTCCTTGACGCTGGCTGCTGTCTGGTCTGCAAGCTTTGATATTTCATCTGCAACAACTGCAAACCCACGGCCGGCGTCACCTGCGCGTGCTGCTTCAATTGCCGCGTTCAATGAAAGCAGGTTGATCCTGTCTGAGATTTCATTAATAATATTTACAATATTTGTCATCTGTTTCGAGCTGTTGCTTATGTTAAGCATGCTTTTTGTTGTCTCGTTCATGGAATCTTCCTGCTTTTTAGCCTGCTGGGAAATGTTTAAAGTTTGATTTAATGTTTCATCGATCCTCGTTCCAATCTCACTGATAATGCCGGACAATTCCTTCATTTTATCAAGAAGCGAGGTTATATTATTGAGCTGTTCATTGGCACTGATGGCAACATTTTCATTTCCCGCTGATATTTCTTCAATTGTTGCAGTAATCTCCTGGGCCGTAGCTGCCTGGTTCTGCGCGTTACTTGAAAATGTCAGTGAAGTGGAAGACATCTCTCCGGAAGCAGTGGTGAGGTTATATATAATCTCATGTATGGACTTGAAAAGTGCCTTGAGGCTGTCAAAGTGTTCCCGGTTATCTGCCTCTTCCTTAAGTTTATTCATGGTTCTGCGGTTAATTGAAAGAAGAAGATAGCACAGGAGTGAAATCATGATAAGCTCAAAGCCATAGTTTATAAAGGTAACTGTCTTTTCACCGCCTGATAAATAACCGGTTGTAACTATGGTGAAGGTACTTATGACGGCAACTCCAATTGAAATAATAATGGTCATGGCTCTTGTGCAGAAGAGGGTGCTGAATACGATAAATATAATTAGCTGGTAAACTGAGAAAAGAATGCCCACATCATATTTCATTTTGCCAAACAGGGACCAAACCGATACTGCACAAAAGGTAATAATTACAAAGATGTTTGCCGCAAGGTTATACCGGCCAAGACGTAAAATTATGAGGCATATTATCGCAGTTAAAACAAGGAGGACCAGGACAATATTGATTATTGAAAAAACATGCCTGTAAACCATTATGTTAAGCAGCACAAGTAAAACCGGCATGAGCATTACAAATACAAGGTTGAAATACAGGAGTGTGACAGCTTTTTGCTGTATAATAAAGGACTCTTCCTCATAGCCCTTTAAAAAGAATGTTTTTAACTTTTTCAGCATAACGCTCCTCCATAGGGTTGACAAACATGATAATTAAAAATTTAATTATTAGAGTAATTAGTAATATGTGTATTGTAGACTGTTCTTATGAATATGTAAACCTATTTTTATTTCGACCATTCATTTTTTGGGTAATTATTTTTGTCATAAAAAAATAATTCTGTTAATTATAATTAGAGCATATGAGGAAGCATGCTTGAACTTAATTATTCTTATTTGTGTTGGCCGGTGCGGATTAATTGAATAAGGAATTAATTTCGATTTTTCCGTATTATTTACATGCAAGTGGTAGGGGTTCGCAGAACTCACTTGCCGATGAAATTTCAGTGGGAGATATTCTTTCAAATAGAATGGTTTCTTCACCATTATTTAGCGTTAAAGTATCTTTGTTAATCGAGAATGTGAAGGTCATTGTTTCCTCTCCTATGGCAAGGTTCAGTGTGTTTTCGCTAGTGGAATAATAAGTATCGGAATTGTCATTGGTACCTGCTTTGCTGCAATAATAAATTCCTGCAGAATCCGGGTATAAATCGCAGCCTGGGTTAGTTAATGTCAAATAATCCTGATAAAACCTTAATATATTGTTGCTGGTAAATTGAATGATTTCTGGGTTTCTGGTATAATTGATTTCATAAGTTGAACAATCGGAACAGGTTTCGGTACTGTTGTTAGTTGCTATGCCTTCTGTTCCCCTCCATATTCCCACAATACCACCGGGGTAAATTGTAGGTGCGCCGTCTGTATTGCATTCAATACCCATTAAAGAAAATGCAATTCCAATAGAAATGATTATTAAAAATAATATTTTCATTTAAAAAGCCCTCACATGTCAATAAATATAGTAAAATATTAAGATTTGTCAATGAATTTTCCTTAAGTCTGAATATTAAAAATCTACTTTCAAGGCGATGGGGTTATCGGTAATACAAAAGCAGGTAAGAGAAAATTATTATCATCCGGCAAAAAGGATAACCTGCTTCTAATATATATGAGTGGTGCAGTTACAACTCAATCATTACAAGCGCACACCCTATAGTGGCTTGGGTCGCTCCATGCGCAATCTGTATCTATAAGTGTAAATCTCCAACGCTGTGCAGAATCTGTTGCCGTACATCCTGCTGGCCAGGATGTGGAATTTTCGTCCACCGGTGCTCCGGTTCCCGGGGCCCCAAGTGCATCCAGCAGGGTAAAGCAATTTGCAATAGTGCCCGCTGAACCGGCATAGTCACGTGTGCCGATGAGGCCGCAGCCGCTATGCGTAGAACATGCTTCATCACAGTTTTCACCTAATGCCCCCAGGTACCAGCAATATCCGCCAAGAGAATAACCCCCGCAGGATACGTTAATTGTTGAAAAATCGTAATTGCTGTTATTGTATGGAAACATAGCCGGCTCTCCCAAACCCATAAAACCCGACACCGTAATATCCATGTATGTTTCATTGAAATCGAAATCGGAATTTGGGTTGATTATGACTGTATCATTTGGAAAGACTGTTGTTGTAAAGCTAATGGTTGCATTGATATCATTAAAGATTACCGGAGGAGTCCCGAATAGGATATTACCGGTGACGTTTGTGTCCATGGATATGCTGAACTGAATGGTAATGTTAGAATCAGGGTTTATGTCCGTTGAATTATCAGAAGGATTTAATATGTCTATAACTGTAAGGGTTGGATCATCGGGGATGTCAATATTTATGACAGATACGCTGTCGGGAGTAAGCCCACTGTAGCTTAAGTCTCCGCTAGTGGCCGGCTGTAGTATTATTGTATAGTTTTTGTCACCATCAACTATATCATCATCTACACCTGTAACAGTTACAGTCTGGTTTGCGTCCCACGTATCTGGTGTAAATGTGAGAATTGATGGTGTAGCATTCCCTTCAGCAGTATCGTTACTGAAGAGGCTGATTGTAACATTGTCAGTAGGTTCAGTGTTAAGCTTTACGGTGAATGTTGCGGTTGTCCCGTTTTCATCGGTATTTCCACTTATGGGGCTGACGGTAAAACCGGGTATGTCATCGTCAATGTTTATGACAGATACGCTGCCAGGAGTAAGCCCACTGTAGCTTAAGTCTCCGCTAGTGGCCGGCTGTAGTATTATTGTATAGTTCATGTCACCATCAGCAGAATTATCGTCAATGCCGGAAACTATGACGGTATGGTTGATGTCCCAGTCTACTGTTGTGAAAACGAGATAGGAAGGAGATATTGTTCCCTCCAGAGGGTCGCTGCTGATTAGTCCAATTGTCACGTTATCAGAAGGAGCCAGTGTAAGGCGGACCGTGAATGTTGCAGTTGACCCGTTTTCTCCGGTGTTTCCGCTTATTGTACTCACTATAAAACCGGGGATGTCATCGTCAATGTTGACAAGGTTGATTGCGGTAGACGTGATTCCGTCAATGTTAGAGCTTACTGCAAGGTCAATATAATAGTCCATGTTGCCGTCAGTTGCGTTGTCGTCTATGCCAATGACTGAAACTGTCTGTGTCGTATTCCAGTCAGTTGGTGTAAAAGTAAGGGATGTCTGTATGGGCACTCCCTCTGACGGGTTGCTTGAAAAAAGGTATATTGTTACATCATCAGAGGGCTGTCCTGAAAGTGTGACGTTGAAAGTAGCCTGGGTCCCGTCTTCTGCAGTGGATCCGCTTAAAGGGCTTGTGATTATGTTAATTTCGGTTGTAATTACTTCGTCCGGATTAATGAAGGAATAGTAATTTTCCCGCTCACAGGAAATTATTGAAATAAGAATGAGAAATAAAAGGGGAAACAGAAATGAATATATATGTGCGAAATGCTTTTTCATAGTGTTAGAATAATTCCATCCAAATATATATATAAATTAATGATATTTCAAGCAAAATAAACATATTTACCTGACAAAAATTTTTACCTGTTCCCATTACTCCGAAAAGCTCACCAATACAACAGCAATGCTCAGAAAAAAACATAATACCTGAATACATGAAACTGTGCTTTCTTCTCTTTAATCAAGCAAAAAACCGCTCATAAGCTGACGGATTAATTATACCAGGGTTTTAAAATATGGTGTAAATATAAATCACAAGGTACAATATAAATGTTCAGTTGATTTTAATTGTTAAACCTAAACATTTTTTTTAACTAAATTCGCAACAAAGAGTATTATTAACGCACCAACCAATGCTGCTACAACGGCATGTATTATGGAGTTGCTGGTGATGCTGATTTTTAACAATCTGAAAAGAAAGGTACCCAGAAATGAACCAGCCACGCCGATTATGATATTCCAGAGCAAACCGAAACCTGAACCTTTCCATATTTGACCGGCAAGCCAGCCAGCTAAAAGTCCAACGAGTACTAAAATGATTAAACTTTGCAAGCTCATATTTCCTCCCTTTGATTTGAAAAAAAATAATTAAAAGTAAGTTTTATTGTAGTATGAAAAACCAACCTGTCAAACACTTTTAGTTAATAGTGTAACAAACTTCTATCCCGAATTTTCCGATGATATATTAGGAAAGGATAAATCAAAAGCGTGTTATTACACGGGCTTTAAAATACAAGCCTCACAGTTATTTCCGTTGACATGGCATTGCCGGAAAAAGTAAACTCCCTGTCTTTTTTTCCCATATAGCCGTTTATCATGAGGCCGAAAGTCAGGTTGTACATCCAGGTATATGAGAACATGGTGGACAGGACAGAAGAATAATCGCTTAAATTGATTATGTAATTGACCATACAAAAAAGGTCCTGTACAAAAAGCCTGGTAATTGTAAAAAAGAGGCCACCGTAATATTTACCGTGATAATTAGGTTCATAGATGTTGTACGTTAATACAGTTTCAGCAATTTGCTCTCCATAAGAAAATAAATTGTTGGAGTAACCGTTTCTGTTATAGAAAAACTCAGCATCTACTCGGATGCGGTCCTTGATGTCAAATACATCAAAGCCCCTGCCAAGTCCCAGGCAAATCCTGGGAGACCACCTTGTGCTGTACTCAAAAACTGTTGGATTCCCTTCGCTGTCAATGCGCATATAATTGCGGGAATCTCCCCGCGATATGCTCACTTCTCCATGGAGGTCCAGTGTGAGGGCGCGGGAAGTAATGTCATACCCAAAAACAGGAACATTCCCCTTTTTCTTGGTGGCAGAAATTGACATTTCAGTATTTTTAATGAGTACCTCAATTTTTCCCGATACTGCAGATTCATCAATATTTTCAGCATCATTGAAATTTACAAAAGAATAGAGGTTTACCCTTGTGCCAAAGGGAACGTGGATCTTAAGCCCGTAAACACCCTGCCTAACCTGGTAGGGGTCGAGGATGTTCTTTTTATCAACATTTATGAGGTCATTGGGCATCCACAGATATCCAACACCCCACTTTAGGTTCTGCTTTCCAATCCTGAAATAGACATGCTTTTTTATGTTAAAATCAAGAAAGATTTCATTGAGGCTATAAGTGGCATATTTTTTTTCAGCATAATCTATTTCATCGGGAAATAAAGTTGGGGCTGATATTCTGGATGGAACATAAGTACCTGCAGGATAATAATTGAGAGATGCATTAATAAATCCCTTAATGTTTTCCCTGAGCCTTGCATCGAGGGAAAAGTAGCTCTGAAAGTAATTTGACATGCGGTTATTTTCATAAGCCCCGTCATTACCCTTCATCCATTCCCTGTTCATGTGGTAGGCATTTCTGCTTGTTAAAGAACCTGTTAATGTGAGGGATTCATTTTCAATCTCCTTTAAAAAGGGGTTCTTCTTAATTTTTTCACCCTGTATTACAGTGTTGTCATCTCCGAAGATGTCATCCTCATTGATTTTGTTGTCAGCCGCATAGAGGCCTGCAGAAAACAGAAATAATAAAGATAAAGCTCCCCATACCCCCCAGAATCGGTAAGTTCTGTGTTTAGCATTTTTCATTTACTCAAATTCTCCAGGTATGCTTTAGTGAAAATCCTGGGATTCAGTTTTTTCAGGGAAATACCGGAAAGCTGCACTATGGACTTATTGCCCTTTTCAAATTCATCAACATATATATGCTGCAGGGGGATATATCTTCCATGGACTTTTGTCCACTTCGGGTAATATGCTGTCTGCATGAGAGTTCCCGCCAAAGAGTATGACTGTACTTTTAGCGGTAGATAATTTCTTTTCTCAATCCAGTATACCTGCTTGGGGTAGGTGACATCTCTTACGCGGGCCACCAGGGTGAATTTATAAACCCTTTTTTTCCCCAGTTTTGTCTCAATAATGTCAGTTTTGCCATTGGGGCCTTTATAGGGCTTGTAAAGCTGGGAAAGCTTTCTCCTCTCAAAGTCTCCGCCTCTTGCGTCTGTGCCCATTATGCTTTCGTCACGGCTTATGTGCTGAAAAGTCCGTGTGTTCTGCCGGTACATCCAGAAGTTTTCGCCCACTCGGAGGTAACCGTTTCCCTTTTCCGATTTAGGAGCAATGGCTATGATGAGAAATTTATCCCTTTTATCACGTCTGAAATATATGAATTCAAAGTTTTTTATCCCCTGGTTTACCTTGTTTTGTACAATGTTTACTTTAACCGTGATATCGCTTGTCTGCTTCTGCCGCAGGTCAATTTGTTTCATGATTGATTTAACAGATGGCAAAGATGCGCTGTAAGCTTCTCCAACAACCATGCACAGAATGATTATAGTTATATGTTTTTTCATGTTAACTCCTTTATTCATTTAAAAATGGTATTATCATTAGATAACTAATTAATTTTTACCACTCCAATCTTATTCATAATGCCTCAATGCTGCAGCTGCAGAAAGGGATGCTGCCCTTTTCGAGGGAAAGTAAGCCGTCACACCGGAAATAATTATTATGACAACCAGGTTTCTAAAAACTGAAGCAGCCGTTGGAAGAAAATAAAGATGTTTATCCACAAGCAGTAATGAAAATACACTGGCTGAATTGATTGAAATGAGTCCTGTTAATTTCATTATAATGAAGGCCAGAATAATACCTGCAACACTTGAGAAAAAGGACAGCAGAATGGTTTCTGTCATGAAGAGGTCCCTAACATCTCTTTTTTGCATACCTATGGCGCGGATAGTCCCAATTTCTCTTGTTCGTTCACGTATTGTCATGCGCAGGGTATTTATAACGCCAATAAGTATTATGAAAAAGAGTATGAGTACTGCAAAAAGGGAAATAAGGTTAAGTGCGAATTCAAGGTCGAGTACCCGGCTCGCGCTTTCGTACATGGTCCGTACATCAAGCCATGGCCCTTTCCACCTGGTCTTTCTCATGTCCATTAGTTTTGTCCGCATGGACTGGCTGTCGCTGCTTCTTTCCAGGAGCTGCCATTCAGGTGAAAAAACAGTGTAAAGGGCATCTCCTTTTTTGGGTACATAGGCATTTTTATAATGCACGGGCTCCAATGGAAGGTCTTCAAGATACATTTTGTAAAAAACAGTTTCATTTAAAAGTACTATATTTTTAGTTGGGATTTTGTCAGTTTTAAATATTCCCCATACGGTATATTCCCTTTCTGCTTTTTTCTTTCCAAATTTCAATTCATGGTGGGACTTAAAAGTATCACCTGTTTTAATGCGAAGGCGCTTTGCAATATGAGAGCTCACAAGAGCAGCCTTTTCATCTTTAGGCCCCGGGAAAGAGCCTTTAATGATCTTTATGTTTTTCTTTAATAGATCAAGCTCATTTTCATTGTTAAAGAATCCCAGTACCGTGGCATTTTGTTTATTATTTCCATTTGATAAAGAAGAATAGATAACAGCTTTTCCCGGTTTTAGCGTTTTATGAAGCTTCTCTGCTTCACGGATTGCAAAGCGGGGATTATTTATGCGGTTGAAATTTACCTGGAGTGCACCTGTTTCATGCGGCTTCATATCGATCAGTCTTTTCATGGTGGGCAAATTAAGGTACATCACAAAGCTTTCAATCATATTGCTGGACCTTAAAATTCCAACAACGGTGAAACGTGCGCTCTGGATTTGTCCCGATATTGTGGTAAGTCTTGCTTTGACAGTGTCATTGACCTTTACATTCAGTGATTTTGCCTTCGTATCATATAGTATTATGGGATTTTCTTTTTTACCACTGTAGAATTCTTTAATATCACCCTTAATCAGATAACTTTTCAGGTACTCAGATGCATCCTTGTTGTTGGGATATCCAACTATAAAGGAATTATCGCTTTTCCCTAAACCAATGACCCTGGTTATAGTTGCAACGCTTTCCCGTATTTCCTTTATGTCCTTAACCTCAGATTTTATAAGCCTTATAAAACGGTCCTTGTCGCGGATGACCCTCCTGAATGGTTTGCTTTTTTCCATGAGAGATATTTCCATATGTCCCGTCATGTTTACGATCATTTTGTTCAAAAGGTTATCGGAAAGTCCCCTGGAGAATGAATTGGCCACCATGAGTATCATCATGCCGAAGGCGATGGCAGAACCCAGGAGTATGGTCCTCCTCTTGTGTCTCATGAGGTTTCTAAGGCTCAATAAAAATATCATCTTCATAATCTATTCCTAATCCCTGGCAATTGCGTCAAGAGGGGTTATCCTCCGTGCTATTCTTATGGGATAAATGGTAGCTATGGCTGCCACGAGGCAGAGCTCAATAATTCCGGTTAATATATCGCTCAATGTTATGAGAGGCCTGAAAATATTGCCTCCAAAGAGGAGCTGAAGAATATTGTTGTCCGTGGTAATACTCATGGCATTTAGGATTATGACAATAATAGTACCAACAATTATACCCAGGCCTCCAAAAACACCGGTTAAAATTGATGTTTCAATGAAAAACATTCTGCCGATAAAAAGCCTCTGGGCTCCCACGGCTCTCATCATTCCAATTTCCGTGACCCTCTCCATTGCGGCCATGCTGAGCGTATTCATAATGATAATGATGGCAACAAAAAATATGAGCATTACAAATCCGAAAAGGGCGCCCCGTATCATTGTTGCCATATCAGCAAGCTGTCCCGCTGCTTTTTTCCATGTAATGGCCCTGGCCCCGGTTTTCCCTTTAAGCAGGGCCTTGTTGAGTTTTTCTGTGTACTCTTCTATTTTTGAGGGGTCCTTTATTTTTATGAAAACGAGGTTGTATGTTCCTTCGTCGGTATTGACTGTACCGGTCTTTTTGACCTTTGACATTATGCTTTTAAGCCTGTACTGGCTAGTCTTTGAAACGGAAGTCGTTATTACTTCTTCGTTGAACATGTCATCGAGGTTATCGCTTTTTAGAATTTTTTGCTTATCCGCGGAAATGACAGTCCCGGCATCATGGGCAGTGACATAGTTGAAGGCCTCCCTGAAGGATTCAATATCTATTATATTAAAGCCTTTCCAGTAGTTATCCAGGTATTCATATTTGATTACCCCCTTTACGGTGGTGCGGATATCCATCTGTGTGCTTGTGGAGCTTGAACCCATTACTACAATATTATCACGCAACAAAAGTTTACTCAGGTTTTCAAGGGCCTCCACGGTGAGGTTTTCTTCTTTTAGTTTATATCCCCTGGGTACAATCCACAGGTCAATCTGGTTGTAAAGGCGCTTACGGGTCCCCCTTGTAACAAGGATCCCCCTTTCACCCCTGGCGGGAAATTTACCTTCCATGAGAATGACATTGTTGTTAAACATCTTCTGGTATTCATCAAAGTTTACTCCAAGGAGCAGGGCATGTCCAATGTCCCTGTCGTCATTGAGGATAAGGGTAAAGCCCCTGCAAATGGGGAGGTACTGTTTAATGTAATCCTGCTTGTCCAGTACTTCCTTCACTTCCTTAATCCTGGGAATGACCATGACATCTTTTCCCATGGGTGTAAAAATTACATTGTCATAGTCCTGGTCCTTTGCAACAATTACAATGTGCCCAACAAACCTGTTCATAATGTTTTCCCTCAGGCCTGTGTCCATGCCTGTAATAACACCGTTGCCAACGGTCATTATGAGGGCTCCCAGGAAGAGGATAATGCCGATTACCAGGCTCTTCCCCTTGTGCCGCTGTATATTTCTCCATGATATTTTTAAAAGTAGTTTCACAGTTATCCGTTTTCTATTGCACGTTATTTTTGGACCTTATTTCATGGTCGCAGATGACACCGTCCCTGAGTTTTACAATTTCATTTGCAAATTTTAATACATCAGGGTCGTGTGTGGAAAAAATAAATGTTGTCTTTTGTTTTTTATTCAGATATTTCATGAGTTCAAGTATTGTAGCTCCCGTTTCGGAATCGAGATTTGCCGTGGGTTCGTCGGCAAGAACAAGTTCCGGCCCGGTCACCAGTGCACGTGCTATGGCCACACGCTGACGCTGTCCTCCCGATAATTCTCCCGGCCTGTGATGCATGTGTTCTTTCAGGCCAACTCCCTCAATAAGCTCTTCGGCACGCATGCGCATCCCTTTTTTAGTAAATTTCCTGTCCTTCATCAAAAGCAGCGGGAATTCAACATTTTCCAGGAGGTTAAGAACGGGAATTAAATTGAATGTCTGAAAGATAAATCCCACTTTATAGAGCCTTATATTGGTAAGTTCCCTGTCGTTCAATTCGGTAATATCTTCACCGCCAATCTTTACAGTACCTTTGGTTGGGTGGTCAATGCAGCCGATTATGTTGAGGAGGGTAGTTTTACCGCTTCCCGAAGGGCCGATTATTGAGAAAAATGAGCCTTCTTCAACGGTAAGGTCAACACCCCGAACGGCATGCACTGTTGTCTCTCCAAGGGGATAGTCTTTTATGATATTTTTCATTTCTATAATATTCATTTTTAGGCCACCTCAAACTGTAGGGAAATAGGAAAAAAGTTTTTATAATTATGGTAATAATTGAATTATAAGCTAAAAATACAACTAATTTTTATACATTTACAGCAATGTTAATTATTTCTAAAATATTACAAATTGTTACAATATTCATATAGGAATTCTATCCGGATTAAATTACTTGACTATGGATGTCCGTATTAATATTTGTACGAAATTCAAGATGGTGCAATATTACCGGCATCTTGCAGTAATATAATTATTTCCCAGGGATGACTATGAATTTTCTTATAAAAGCTTTAAAAACAGTATGGCTTCTTTTTTGGACAAGCTTTGCACTGATAATCGTTTTTTTGCCGGTTATGATTTTTTCAATCTTCAGCAAAACCGGGAACCTTGCTTTTAAGACAGCAAAGATATGGGCCTGGATAACAATAAAGGCTACGGGAGTTAAATTACATAAAAGAAATAACGATGGGGTAAAAAATGACCGGTCATATATTATAATTGCAAACCACCAGTCGCTTTTTGATGGACTGGCAATTGCGCTGACACTGAAGAACCAGTTCAGGTGGATAGCAAAAAAGGAACTCAAGTGGGTTCCTCTTTTCGGTTATGCCCTTTATGCTACAAGGAATATTTTTGTGGACAGGTCAAACCTTAAGAAATCTATTGAAAGTATTAACAGGGGTTTCCAGCGGCTTCCGGGGGATGTGAGTATCCTGTTTTTTGCAGAAGGAAGCAGGTCCGGTGACGGTAAAGTGAAGGAATTTAAAAAGGGCGGCTTTTTTATGGCCGTGGAAAATGGCATACCAATTCTTCCAATAACTGTTAATGGAAGCAGGAAAGTTCTAAAGAAGGGGGATTCCGCATTTAACTCCGGCCCAATAGAGGTTGTTGTGGGGGATGTAATTGAAACAGCTGGCCTCAATACCGATGACCTGGATGACCTAATTAAAAAGACAAGGGATATAATTATTTCAAACCTCGATCCTCACTATCCTGCTGAAAAACCTTCACTTTAAAGATTATAAATTGTATTGAAAATGAGGGAAATATTGAGAATGCCATTAGAATTTAATAAAATTCTTAAGTATATTGTTGACAAAAAAAACAGCTCATTTTACAATGCCACATAACATTCTAAAGTGTAATTTTCATCGGAAATATTTTTTTAAATTCAAGATTATTAAAAAGAAATATTCAAGGTTAAGGTAGTATGGTATGATACCGGAAGTTCTACAGAATCGGCAAAATGTATATTTAAAGCCAGGAGAAATTTTCTGGGGAAATCATAATTTCAGCATTTCAACAGTTTTGGGATCATGCATAGCCATTTGCCTGTGGCATCCATTAAAAAAAATTGGCGGAATGTGTCATATTATGATGCCAGAAAAGGGTAACACGGGAGATATAAAACCAAATCCTAGATATGCAGATGATGCTGTTCGAATATTACTTGAAAAGATTGCTGAAAATAAAACAAAACCTTTTGAATATGTGGTAAAGGTATTTGGCGGATCTAGTATGATTAAGTTCGAAAATGACAACCCTGAAATCAATGTTGCAAAGCTGAATATTAAATCTGCTAAAAAATTAATGATGGAGCATGGATTTAGAATATCAGTAAAAGATGTTGGCGGATCTGATTCACGGAAAATTGTCTTTGACCTTAACAATGGTGATGCATGGAAAAAAAAGGTTCGTGCCAATTTATAACCACTGGAACAAAATATCTCCCGTTTGCAAATAAAAGACTACCTGTAAAAAAAACAATGCTATCTGTATAATACTGGGAAAAGTGATTGATCTCGTTTCTAAAAAGGGATATGATTCTTAAAATGAATATGGTTATTGCATGTCAGATTAGTACATGTTTAAGGAAATTAAAAGATTATGAGTTATAAAACCAGTATTGATACGGATAAGCTGTTTGCTAATATTGGCAAGCTCATAACATCCTCACTTGATCTGAATGTAATCCTTCGCGGAATAATGAAAGAGATTCAAATCTACTTCGATCCTCAAAATTGGAGCCTCATGAGATATGACCACACATCCCAGGAACTCCTTTTTGTAATAATTGAGGGCATAAGTTATGAGAATGTAAAGGATATTAAGCTCAAAGTTGGTGAAGGAATTGCGGGAAATGTAATTAAAACAGGTAAATCAATTTTCGTTCCCGATACTAAAAAGGATTCAAGATTCACTGATAAAGTGGATAAAATTACGGGCTTTAAGACTGAATCAATTATTGCCGTTCCAATAAAGACAGAAGATAAAATATTTGGTGTTATTGAAATAGTCAACCGCGCTCAAGAAGGAGCATTTACGGAAGCTCATCATTTAGTTTTGAAGACCATTGCTGATTTTTCGGCAATTGCCTTTGATAACAGCAGGGTATACAATAAAGTTATTAAAAAAAGTGAAATTGACCACCTCACGGGATTATACAATTCAGCAAAACTCAATTCAGTAATTGATGAATATTCAAGCACGGAAATTCCTCACAGGAGAAACAAGGATGCAAAATCCAAATTAATAGTTGTCTATATTGACCTTGACAGTTTTAAAGAGATCAATGATAAGTATGGGCACACAGAAGGAGATGAAGTTTTAAAAAAGGTTGCAATGAGGCTTCGTTCGCTTTTTAGAAGTGATGACTTGATTTTTAGAATTGGAGGCGATGAATTCATTACTGTTTTGCCCCTCGAAGAAACCATGGATGCTAATTCAATTGTGAACCGTATAAATGACGCTTTAGCTTCAATTAAAATATCATCTTTTAAAAAAGGGCATTCCATTGAATTATCATATGGCATTAAAACCGGTGGTATTAATAATATTAAAGAATTAATACATGAAGCAGATCTGGAAATGTATAAAAATAAAGAAAGTAAAAACGTAAAGGGTTAAATGATTTAAGATAATTTGGTCTTTTTCTTTCGTTAACTTACGCAAAAATAACATTGGAGGCTCAATTATGAGACTTATAAAAAACATAGTTTTTTTGATGATAATAGTATTTTTAGCATCAACGAATTTGTACTCACATTATTATAATAACTATCAGCACTTAATTGGTGACCGTGCAGCAGGCATGGGTGGTTCATATACGGCCCTTGCAAATACGGGGACGGCACTCTGGTATAACCCTGCGGGGCTTGCAGATATTGGTTATAAAAGTATCAGCATCTCTGCAAATTCATATGCCTTTATGCAGACTAAAACTGAAGGTTTCCTGGAAGTCCCTGCAGTATCAGGATACAATAAAATTGACTCGAAGGAAAGCGATTTATCTGCTGTTGCCACTGCCGTTACTTTCGGCTCTAAGATATCAAAGAACCAGGGATTTGCTTTTGGCGTTTTTGTACCTTTTCAGGATAACATCAGGGGTGAGATGAAATCCCAGTGGGATGATATGGGTAACACCCATTATCTAAAAAATTCATATGTCCTTACCAGCAAGTATTACACTGTCCTTGGAGGATATGGAATGGAACTCTTCAGGGATTTCAGCATTGGCCTTTCAATTGGTCTTGGTTACTATGAATCCAGGTTTAAACGTGAAGATATTCATAATGTAGAGGGTTTTGGCCAACTAAAGGTAAGAACAAATAATGTATCCGATGACACATACATGCTTACGCTACAGGCCGATTTAGGTCTTCGCTACAAAATCAGTAAAAATAATATAGTAGGTGTTAACCTTAAATCACCTGCATGGAATCTCTATGATAAATCTAACGTTGAGATAATAGCGTCAGACTCTAACAGCACCGATGCTCCAACATGGCAGACTTTTTCTGTTGACCGCAATGTGTTTCAGCAGGTGAAACCGCTCCAATTGTCAATTGGTTATGCCTTTACGCTGCCTAATATATTTTCTGTTGAAATAGATTTTGCTCCTGCATTTAAAACTAAATTTCAAAAACAATATGCATATAATGTAAAATTAGGAGCTGAGTATTATATAAACAAAGAATTCATTTTAAGGGCTGGCTTTTACACCGACTTCAGCCAGAAAGATAAGATAAAAACCACTACAGATAAGGGAAATGAGCCCTTTGCTGACAGGATAGACTACTACTCTACAACATTGAGTATATCCTATGGGTTTGATTTCTTTGGAGAAGTGAGCAAGGCAAAATCATGGACAACCCTGGGTATGAATTTCAGATATGGCATCGGAGATATTCTCTGCAGAAGAATTGAATCAACACCTGCTTCGCCGATACCTAATGAAACAGACATTGTTAAGGATAAAAAGGTTTTTGCTATCAGTATATTTGTCGCTGAAACAGTTGTATTCTAGTCTGGTTTGAACTATTGACGCAATAAATATTGATTTATTTATTGACATAACAGGCAGTTAAATGTACATATTATTAGCTCTCTGGGGATTAAATACACGGCAGATGTAAAAAATCCTCTAAGTAAAAATTGAGGAATCTCAATAATATTAAATTATTTCTTCTAAAAAGTAACTGTTTTAATGGGAATGAAAACATTTCTAAGATGAAATGTTTCAGTTCAAAAAGAATCGTTATTTCAATCTCACATTGGCCTTATCCTTATTAAGGAACAGTACTGTGTTTCGGTTTGTGCATTAACAGGTTCCCCTGATATTATAGTTATATAATATCAGGGGAACCTGATGTCATATTCAAGTAAGGAGGTTTCAATGGATACCATTATCAGAATTAACATGGGTGCCGAAGGTGGCCCAAAAATAACAAAAGGATCCCTCGGCGATTATGAAGGCATGGGTGGCAGGGGAATGACGTCATCAATTATATCTGCAGAAGTTGACCCTCTGTGTCATCCCCTGGGCGACGAAAACAAGCTTGTAATTGCCCCGGGCCTGCTCAGCGGAACGGCAGCCTCAATGTCAGGGAGGCTTTCAATTGGATGCAAAAGTCCCCTTACGGGAGGAATTAAGGAATCAAATGCCGGAGGGCAGGTGTCACAGGTGCTCGCAAGATTAGGTATTGCGGCTATTGTGCTGGAAGGGTTGCCGGATGGCGATGACCTTTACAAGGTTGTTGTAGGCAAAGATGATGTTATAATCAAGGCTGATAAAAGCCTTAAAATGATGCCCAACTATGACCTTGTGGATAAAATGAAAAAGGAATTTGGAGATAAGATTGCCTGTATTTCAATAGGCCCTGCGGGTGAAATGAAGATGGGTGCGGCATCCATTGCATGCACGGATATGGAGCTTCGTCCCACACGGCACGCGGGCCGGGGCGGACCTGGCGCGGTTATGGGTTCAAAGGGTGTAAAAGTAATCGTCATTAAGGATGAGATGAAAAACAGGCAGCCAAAGGATGCTGATGCCTTTAATAAGGCAAACAAGATTTTTACTGAAGGCATGAAGAAGCATTCAGTCACAGGTGAAGCGCTGCCTTTATACGGTACGAATGTACTTACAAATATAATTAATGAGTCCGGCGGGTTTCCATCAAATAACTTTTCCCATGGCACATTTGACGGCGCGTCAAAAATCAGCGGTGAAACCTGTGCGGAGATTGAAGAGAAGAGGGGAGGCAAGGCAACACACGCGTGTCACAGGGGATGCGTTATCAAGTGTTCCGGAATATATAATGATAAGAAGGGTAACTTCCTGACAAAACAGCCCGAATATGAAACAGTATGGGCACACGGTGCAAATTGCGGTATTGATGACCTTGATGCCATTGCCCAGATGGACTTTCTCGATGATAACTACGGCCTTGATACCATTGAGATGGGTGCCACAATTGCCGTGGCAATGGAAGCAGGGCTTGCAAAATTCGGAGATGCCAAGGCTGCAATTAACCTTGTCAAAGAGGTTGGAAAGGGTTCCGACCTGGGGAGGATCCTGGGCAACGGTGCTGCAGTAACGGCAAAGATGTATGGAATTGAAAGGGCTCCCGTCGTAAAGGGACAGGCGATGCCTGCTTATGACCCAAGGGCAATACAGGGTATCGGTGTTACATACGCCACCAGCCCAATGGGCGCTGACCATACTTCGGGTTATGCAATTGCTACCAATATTTTAAAGGTTGGCGGGTTTGTTGATCCGCTGAAACCTGACGGGCAGATAGACCTTTCCAGGAATCTCCAAATTGCAACTGCTGCAATTGATACTGCAGGCATGTGCCTCTTTATTGCCTTTGCCATACTTGACCAGGAAGATACCTTTATGGCCCTTATAGACCTTCTCAATTCATTTTACGGTTTAAGCCTTACCCCCGATGATATAACAGATTTGGGAAAGAAAGTCTTGAAAATGGAGAGAAAGTTTAACGAGGGTGCCGGCTTCACTTCAAAGCATGACAGGTTGCCAAGATACTTTTATAAGGAAAAAGTGGGCCCCCATAATGTAGTTTTTGATGTAAAGGATGAAGAACTGGACCAGGTGTTTAACTGGTAATTTAATCGAAGATGATGTCTATATATTTCCAATTTATTCTTTGATAAGCCCCCTAAATCCCCCAGGGGGGGACTTTTAACTGTCAATTACTTGGGAGCCCCCCTCCGGGGGGTATGGGGGTCTTGTACCATGAGGGTGTGAATTGTTCATTAGGAAATATATTTTATATGGATGAAAAAAATAGAACAGTTAACATTATGATTGAAACAACAGGTGAAGGGTTAATTCACTTTTACAGCATCTTGCAGAGGGGATTTTATATTCATACAAAAACCGGCATCAGTATTTTTGATTTTCTTGTTGAAACATGCCGCATTGATCCGGGCTACATTACAGGTAAGATAAAATCAATCTTCCTTAACAGTAAGCCCGTGGATGACTATAAAAAGGCCATTGTAAGGGACGGAATAACCCTTGCATTGTCAGGGCCAATGCCCGGCCTTGTGGGCGCTGTAATGAGGGCAGGCAGCGGCTATTCTTCATTTCGCAGCACAATAACACACAGGGAGGAGGAAAGAGCAGACATCAGGGGAATGGGATATGTTTTCTTGAAGCTCTTCAATGTTATTATGTCGGACCTGGGTGAAAAAATTCTGGGAAGCGGAATAGTCCTGGAAGTTAATGAAATGGAGAATTTCTTAAAGTATGAGCAACCCCGGTTTTGGGATGAGTGTAAAAAAATCTTTATCAATGACGGAATTGTGCAAAAGGATAAATTCAAAAAAGAAGGTTTTAACAGTCACGGTGTATCCCATGTGCTGCTCAGAGTAAAGGTATTACCATAAATGAGGGTTATATTGCGGTGAAAGTCACGGTAAAACTCTTTGCCACCCTTCAAACCGGCCGTTTTGACATAAAGGAAATGGACTGCAGGGAAAATATATCCATAGAGGAGTTAATGAAGGAGCTGGAAATTAAGGAAGGGGATTACTTTATCACGTTTGTTAATAATCGCCATGCTGATTATGACAAAAAGCTAAGCGAAGGAGATTTACTTTCAGTATTCCCTCCAATTGGCGGAGGATAATGATTTAAATTACCAGTGCCGACATGTCGCTGCCGAAGAGTCCTATCCTGTCAGTATCATTTGCTTTTATGTCAAGGTCCCAGTTCATGGGATTTTCTCTTACCTGCCTGTAACCAAGCGCTTCGGCCATTGTGCATTTCGTGGCCAGGAGTTTTCTATTTAGGAAAACATGATAAACATCATCTATGGGAATGCCTGCTCGCTCGATTATCATGCTTAGCCTTTCACCCTTTATGGGAATTAAGTTTACAGTGTACTGGTAATTGCTTGGTTTGCCTGGGTAATATTTCCGTAATTTCCCGTATAGATGTATTTCAGCCATTATTTCCCTTAATATACCCAGCCCAAAATGCCAAGACATATGATATTTGCTATTATCGCAATTGCATACAATGAGCTAATAAATATAATTTTTTTCTTTTTCGTTTTAAGGCTCAACATAAATATTATTGCAACATAGAAGTGAAAATATCCGAATATAAATATGAGCCACACACCGCCGAAAGACCTGTGCCAGAAGGGATATTCCCATACCAGGTGGCCCCCCATGTTAAGGAGGACCTCAACAAAGACACAGAATATGGAATAACCTATTGCCCAGAACCACCGGTTCGGTATGCCCAGGATTTTATCATTTTTGTTTTCAGAGAGGGTGTTATAGAATATAAAACCTGCAATTGCAAACATGAACATTATTTCTATGTTCCACCCCATCATGGTGCGAAGGCCCGTGTCACCGGGAGTTGTCCAGAATGCTGAGCGCTGGGTCAAATGAAAAACCCAGCCGTTCCATGTTTCGTTTATGAAGTCCATTCCAAAAAGGGTGAGTGCAGCGAAAACAGCGTCCCATTTACCTGTTTCGCGGGCTTTCCTTATTTCAGAGGTATATATATAAAGTACAATTGCCAGGAGAGGTATTACATACCACTTAATCATTGCCAGGTCCCTGAGGCCTTTTAAAGCCATTTGTGATGCAACTGTCATAATGAAACCCTCCCAAAATTTAAATTATTATATTGATTATACATGATGTTACAATTTAGTCAATTGAAATTCTGGTCTAAATATTCCATATATTAAGGTCCTCTCCGTTTCCAGTTATTGCCACCCCCATACCCCTACCCCGGGGAGTACTTCTTCGCTTCACTCAGGGAGCCGGAGGGGGCTCCCAATTAGTTGGGAAACTTCACGATGTAATTGTATTCAATTATAAATACTAAGATACTATATTTATTAATATAAAATCTTTAAAACTAATTATTATCCTTTAAAAGAAGTCTTAAAGCCCCCCTCCGGGGGGGGGGTGGGGGGCGTCAGAAGAGAGTAATTTTTAGGAATTGATGTTGAAATCAGATATAAATAATTCTGCTATTTAACACAATTAACAGTTGCAAAATATATTTCAGAATATTAGCTTGTGTCATAAAGTAAAAACATGGAGGATAGCTATGAAAAAATGGACTGTTTTTTTTGTAATCTTGACAATTATTTTAAGTACAAAGATTTCACATGCAGAGTTTTTTAACCAGAGAAACCACCTGTTAGGTTCAAGGGCTGCCATGCTGGGGGGTGCATATACGGCAATGTCTGAAGATATATCAGGCACCTATTACAATCCTGCGGGAATAGCCTTTATTAAGTCATTCTCCCTTTCCATGTCGGCAAATGCCTATTCATACAAAAAACAATCGAGGAAGGATGAGGTTGGGTGGGATATGAAAGTTGACACCGTTGATTTTTTGCCCACAACATTTGGTTTTAATCTGACCTTTGATCCTGTTACCATTGCCTTTTCCATTTACCAGACTGATAATTACATCTTTTCATCAATCGATGCCAGCGGCAACAATGTTGACAAGTTTGAAGTAGATATGAAGAGCTATTTAATGGGACCATCTGTTGCGTGGAGGATATTGGATTCATTGTCCATTGGGGTGAGTGTTTTTTACAGGTATTACAGGGGTAAGGTATCACTTTTTCTTGGATCTCTTGGTGATAGTGTTATGCAAAGCGATTATACATATGGAGGTATTATTATTAATACAGGGATAAAGTATAATATAACGGATAATATTAAGGTAGGTTTCAGCTATCAAAATGAATCATTATTTGTTAATGGAAAAAATACATATTTTTATACTGAAGAAGGCAATACAACTAATGAAATTTCGGGCAGTGTAAGGGGTGAAATGCGCTCGCCACACAGGATTGCTGTTGGCCTTGCGTACGAGCAGAAAAAAAACTTTGTAGTGGCCTTTGATTTTATATATTACCTTAAAATAGACTATTCCCAGCCCCACGAGATGATGTCTCTTACGAGTGACGATACCCGTTACCTGGAAGATGCACACTATGATATTTCAGTTGGAGGAGAATATTTCCTCAGTGACACTTTTTCGCTGAGGGCAGGCTTTTTTACTAATACCTCCAGTGCTCCAGTTGAGAAAAAAGCTGAAAGAGTTAATATCTACGGTGGAACCTTTGGGCTGGGATACTATACGAACAATGTATCTTCGGGAGTGGGATTTTCTTTATCCTACGGGAAAACGGATTGGCAGACAGGAACGGAAAATCCGAGTGCAGCAAAGATTACAAAACTGGCAGTAGCCTTAACTGTCGGCGGTTCAATGCAGTTCTGAAAAAATAGTTCAAGGTTCAAAGTTTAAAGTACAAGGTATTGTGAATTGCAGCTATGAACTTTGAACCTTAAACATTGAACTGGCCAATTTACTTAACCAGTTCCTCAACGGCAGGCAGCTTTTCATCTGAAAGTTTATTCTGCTTATTTAGATCCTCGGCAATGTCACCCAGGCCAATCTCTTCAAGGCGTTTGCGTGTCGGCAGGCCATCGGGAGAACATCCGCGGTACTCATAGTATTCGTCGAGCATGCCCGGGAGTTCTACGGGGTCCTTTCCTCCCCTTAATGTACCTTTCCTGATGTCATCATCCCGGGAAAGGCCGAGACGTGCATTAAAACAGCGTTCAACCTGGTAAGCCCGTTCTGCCGATTCAAATAGCTTTGATGAATCAAGGCCGGTAATTGTCTGGTACCATTCACCCATCTCTTCAACCATGACCAGTGGATCACTCCAAACGTTTGAGTTAATAATGGGCAAGAAGCATACACCAAGGCAGTCAAGGATCATCTTGTAATTTTCCTGCCACCATACGACCCTGCCTTTTGCAACCGGGCTCATGTGATCGGCTGCTTCGGCGGGAATATCTTTTTTAAACATTTTACCCAACATCTCTTCGTGGCCAATAATTGATGAAAAGGGATGGCCTTTTAAATGGTCACCACCCCGCGTCGCTACGGACGAAGCGAGGCTCATGGGCAGTGCGGAGCTGGTGGAATAGGGGAAAGACATTCCCTTTGTGTGAGTGCAGTATTCAACGGCTTCTTTACCCAGGTCATTTGCCATTTCCCTTGCACCTTTTGCAAGTATATCACCGAAACCTTCTCTTTTCGCGGTGAGGTGCATTATTTTTTCCACAACTTCAACGTCTCCCCAGTTTATTTCAATACCGCCGGTTTTTTTGGAATTTAAAATTCCCCGTTGAAAACATTCCATTATAGTGGCTGCATTATAACCGAATTGAATGCAATCCATTCCCAGACGGTTTGAAATATGAGATAGGTGAAGCATGGCGGCAAAATCAAATACACCTATGTGCGGTCCCAGGTTAAGGAGGTGTCCGTATTCAACCTTGTCGCCCTTTTCGCCTGCATAGGGGCCCTCTTTTATTTCCCACTTTTGCGTGCACGAAACCGGGCAGCCATAGCAGGTGCTCTGTCCCGATTTGAATTCTTCAGTGAAAATATCGAGGTCATAGGAATCGAGCTGTTCCTTTGTGAGCGGTTCCTGCTCATTTTTTACATGAATATATTCAGCAATTTGCGCAAAGTTAGTAAGGGTGCCGTAATCTTTTTTTACTTCCATCCAAATTGCATTGTTCCAAAGGTCCTTGTATCGCTTACACATCTCATCAACTGCATCTTTATCGGCAACATCTACTTTTTTATTATCCGCAACTTTTATGATTATTGCCTTGAGTTTTTTTGAACCCATGACGCATCCCATGCCTGTGCGTCCATTTGTGCTGATGCGTTTTGAACCTGAAAGGATATTTGCATATGTAACCAGGTTTTCGCCGGCAGTACCGATACGTGCGTTTTCACATTTTCCGTGTTTTTCCATGATTACCGAATCTGTTTCATAAGTGTCAAGTCCCCAGAGGTCACCGGCATCTACAATTTCGTTTTTCCCTTCACCGTCAATTACCAGTGCAACAGGTTTATCTGATTTTCCCTGAATTATAATATGGTCGTAACCTGCCTGTTTCATCCGGGTGGGGAACCAACCGCCTGCATTGGAATCACCAAAAATTCCCGTGAGGGGGCTTTTAGCAGTAACCGTAAAGCGGCTGGAGCAGGGGAAACTTGTGCCCACAACGGGCCCTGCGCCGAAAATAAGCGGATTTTCCGGGGAAAGGGGGTCAGCATGGGGATTGTCCTTTAATAAATCATAGAGAAGGCGGGCATTAATTCCTGCACCTCCAATATAATTTTCCATGTAATCCTTCGGTAGTGGTTCTTCGGTTATTTGTGAACTTGTGAGGTCAACTTTAAGTATTTTGCCTGTCCATCCATAGGTTTTAGACATGAGGTTTCTCCTTTGTATTTGTTCCCTTCGGTTATATGATGGGAACAGTATCCTGCTTGACGAGCGGAGCGGGCGCCCGGCAAGCGCTTAAATTATTTCCTGCACCGGTTGAGCAGTGTCGAAACCGGTGGTGAAGAAGCGGTTTTAATATATGACTGACGATTCAGTTTTTATTTGCCCGGTCCAGGCCGGTACAATTAAAGCTATTTATCCTGAACAAGCTCAATGAGGAGTTGATTCCTCTCTTGAAAATATATGTTTTCGGGATCGGCAGTTAAAAAGGTTTCAGCAGGATAATTTTCATTAAGATCTGCCGGTTCAAGGTAAGCAACCCAACTGCTTCCCATATCCATAATCTTGTTTGATATATATCCAACCCTAAATCCCTGGTCTTCGTAATATTCTCGGTTTTCAGTTAGGTTTTGAACAGTAGCCTCAATGTCTTTCACGGTAAATGCAATATGGTTTATACCGACGCGGGGGTAACCTAAAAGGCTCCAATAAAAATCACTTTTAGGTTCAATAAATTCAAACTCAATACCATTAATTTTTATAAAGGTCATTAAGGAAACCCCGGCACTTACAACACGAATATCCTCCTCGGGGGGATTGAAAATAGCCTTGAAAATATCTATAGTTGTAGAATTGCTGTCTACGATGTAGCCAACATGCCTGAATTCCCCAAAGGGATTGCCTGATGATGATTCATCACATCCCGTAAGGGCTCCCATAACAGAAAGTGCCGCAGCACCCCCGATAGATTTCTTTACAATGCCCATAAAATCTTTTCTGGTTACTGAATTGTCCTTTTTGTTCATTCTGTATGTCCTCCGGTGTAGTTTTGTCTTTTACTGTTTTATTGTTAATGTCGGCTTGTAAAAGCGAAATTAAAGCAGTGCATATAGTATATAATTTAGAAAGTCAATTTGTCAATATAATTAATGTAATATGCCAAAATTAACTTGAATTCACATAAAACAGGAATAGATAATTACATGAGTATTCTTCATAAATCCGCAAAAATGAGTGGGAATCCTGTAAAATCCATACTATTTAATTAAAGGCAATGTCAAGTTCGTAGATACCGCCTTCAAATTTTGTGGTTTGATTTCTTATGAAAAAGTATATTAAGTGATAACTAAAAATTATATTTGACAAAACAAATATTCCTTAAAAGGTTTATCCTAATGGTGAGTTTTGTTTAATCTATTCGCATTGAATACAACTTCTAATAAACCCATATTAGTGCATCAGGCATAATCAGTAAAACTATTACAAAAAGGGGAATGTTAATGAAAAAAATCGGGTTTGATAATGATAAATACCTGAAGGAACAGACAGATGCAATTCTTGAACGCGTAAATAAGTTTGGAAATAAGCTTTATCTGGAATTTGGCGGAAAACTATTATTCGATTACCATGCATCCAGGGTTTTGCCCGGTTTTGACCCAAATGTTAAAATGAGGCTTCTCCAAAACCTCAGTGATAAGGCTGATATTATTTTATGCATTTATGCCGGTGATATTGAAAGAAAAAAGGTGAGGGCAGATTTTGGAATTACCTATGACGTTGATGCCCTCAAGCTTATTGATGATTTAAGGGATTGGGGCATCGATGTGGTGGCAGTGGTTATTACACGCTACGATGGGCAGCCTGCGGCAACAATGTTCAAGAAAAAGCTCATGAGGCAGAACATTAAGGTTTATACCCATAGATACACAAAGGGATATCCCACTGATGTTGACCTTGTCGTAAGCGATGAAGGATATGGCGCAAATGATTATGTTGAAACGAAAAACCCCCTTGTTGTTATTACAGGCCCGGGACCGGGAAGCGGAAAATTAGCCACCTGCCTGTCACAGGTATATCATGACCATGTGAGGGGCAATAAAAGCGGCTATGCAAAATTTGAAACATTTCCTATTTGGAGTATTCCTTTAAAACATCCTGTCAATATTGCCTATGAGGCTGCAACGGCTGACCTTGGTGATTTTAACATGATAGACCCCTTTCACCTTGAAGCATATGATAAAAAGGCAATAAACTATAATCGGGACGTTGAGTCTTTTCCGGTCCTCAGGAGAATACTTGAAAAGATTGAGGGTGAAGAATTAATGTATAAGTCACCCACGGATATGGGCGTAAACAGGGCAGGCTTTGGCATTATTGACGATGATGCAATAAAAGATGCATCAATACAGGAAATTATAAGAAGATTTTTCAGGTATTCCTGCGAGTATGTACAGGGATTTGCTGATAAGGATACAATTCAGAGAATTGAACTCATAATGGATGACCTAGGTATAGTACCCCAGGACCGCTCGGTTGTTGAACCGGCGAGAAATGCTGCAATTGAAGCGGAAGAGCAAAATGAAGGGCATAAAGGGGTTTTCTGCGGAGCGGCAGTTGAGTTAAGGGACGGCACCATTGTTACAGGTAAAAATTCACCTGTCCTGCACGCAACTCCATGTGTTATACTTAACTCAATTAAAATATTGGCAAAAATACCCGACAATATTCACCTCCTTTCTCCGGGCATAATTGAATCTATAAATGATATGAAGGCAAATGTCCTTGGGGCAAAAACTGTAAACCTCGACCTTGAGGAGGTATTAATTACCCTCAGTATAAGCGCGGCAACAAACCCAACGGCCAAAACAGCCATGGAAAAATTGAATGAGCTTAAAAACTGTGAAATGCATATGACACATATACCCACTCCAGGTGATGAAGCGGGCCTGAGGAAACTGGGCATCAACCTTACAACTGATCCTAATTTCTCCAGTAAAAACCTGTTTGTTTATTGATTGCTATTTCAATTGATTTTTATATATTGTGTGTGGGGTTAATTAAACTTTTTTAAAAGGACCATGTTATGACAAACTCGACAAGCCTTGAATTCAAATGTCCCGACTGCGGTAATAAGCAGGAAATTCAGTACTGGGATTCCCTGGATGTTTCTGTTGACGGGGAGATGAGGGATAAGTTTCTAAAGAACGAGATAAATTTCTATAACTGCGCGAAATGCGGCCTCTTTATACCGCTTGACCTTGGCATGGTATACCATGACGCGGAAAGAAAATACATGATATACTTTGAAAACTTTAAATCAAATGATAAAATTAAGGATAAATTTAACAGCCTGTCAGATTCATTGAAAGATGATGAAATGAAGAAGATTGTAAAAGAAGGATACAGGCTCAGAATTGTGCTGTCCCGCTTCCATGCACAGGAAAAGATACGCATTTTAGATGCAGGCCTTGATGATATGCAGGTGGAAATCTTTAAAATTAACCTGCGCTATTTCATGGAAAGGGAAAAGGGCATAAAGGCACTGGCTGTAATGTTTAAAGGATATGATGAAATAAATTCAGACACAATGCAGTTCAATGTATATGACGAAAATGAAGAAGCCCATCTTTTCTCAACATCATTTGCAAAGCAGTATTCAGAAATAAAAAAGCAGTATGCGCAAAAGTTAAAGGAATCACAGAAGGCAGATCCGCAATGGCTCATTGTGGACGGCAATTATGTGTTGGAAAAGTTTATAAAGTAATGAGGAAAAAGCAATTGGTTATTGCTTTTTCCTCGAAACTATGGAGTTAACGGCATTATAAAATGCATCTACCACGTAATGCTGATATTTCCCCACTGGTGTTCCGTTATAAATAACATTTGTTTTGCCCTGTCGGTATTTTACAACAAATGGCTTATTCCAGTCAGGATAATCAAATGGGGCATACCTGTCGTATTTGTCAAATCCCTCGTAGTTTTTCAACGCATGGTAAAACATTGAATCTGTATTTTCAGAAAAGAACTCAATGGGCAGGTTTATGACATAATCATATCCCTCTTTAATGCATATCCCATATGCTTCCCTGGTTGATAACCATTTATTCTTTGGGTCGCGGACATGGCTGGCAAATTCATCCTGGCAGGAAAGGACAAGCTTTTTAGAAAAGCTATATGAACCGAGAAGGCCCTTAACCTCCTTTAGCAGGGGATTTACATATGCAGGTGCCATCTTTATCCAGGCTTCCCATGGCCGCTGGTCCTTGGGAGTTCCGTGAGTTGCAACTGCCACGGCAACGGAAGCCTTTTTGGGAAGCGTATTGAGACGGTCCTTCAGCATGGCCAGGTAAGCCTCTCTTAAAGATTTATAGTTGCCCATTGGCGGTGCCATGATAATTTTGATTTTTTTCCCGGGATGTTTTTTTTCCCATTCGTGTATATACTCAAAACAGTGCCTGAAACTCGAATCGAATTCCTCGAAGTGAGAATACACTGCCATGGGAGAAGCCAGTATAATTGTTTCAGATCCTCCATCCAGGAGCTTGAATAGCTTTTTTTTCATCGATTTGTAATACATGCTGCTTTCTGCCTGCCATTGTATCCCGGGATAGGCTTTTTTTATGCGCTTCATTGCCTTGTTTATTACATCAAAACTTCCCTTCCAGTGAGGTATTTTCTTTTGCTTAATGCCCACTCCATAGTACCATACCCTTGCTTTATTGATGAGTTTGCCGCTGAGAGATGGCATGCCGCCTTTGGCGCCGGTATAAATGAAATATCCATTGCTCCGGTGGATCATCCTGGTTGGAGGAGCCCATTTTACCATTCCCTTGCGGTATTTCTCCATGTAGGATTCACCGTCGGGTGCTTTTGTCTTTCCCCACTGGTCCACCAGTGCCGTGGGTTTAAACTTTTTGAACTCGTAATGGCGGACAGGGTCGAGGAGGGCAAGTCCCTTATCCTGCTTTGCAAAGACGCGGAAAGGCCATGGTATAATATGTGTGGCAATTTTATTGAAAATATTGATGAAAAACCTGTCTTCCATTTTTTCGGGCAAGATTAGTGACGTAACAAAAATGCCGATTTTTCCCTTTGGAACTAAATCCTGTTTTGTATATACACGAATGGGAAAAAA